>JAYVQD010000059.1:0-11523 GCA_043777275.1 Nitrosomonadales bacterium | reverse complement strand
TTCCCGCCTGCGCGGGAACGACAAGGATAGTGTTGCGCTTTTTCCGTGAGGTGCGGCGCAGAAGAAAACGGCAAGATTCAGCATGACATCACTCCGGTGTAATTCCAGCATCTTTTACCACCTTGGCCCAGCGCGCGCGATCCTTGTTGACGAAGGCCTCGAACTCCGCGCGCGTGGTGCCGTGGAGGTCGAGGCTGGCGGCGGTCAGGCGCTCCTGCACGTCGGGTGACTGCAACGCCTGCCGCAGATCGGTGTTGAGCTTGTTGATGAGCTCCGCCGGCGTTTTCAAAGGCACGTGGATGCCGTTCCAGCCGATGATTTCGTAGCCTGTCACACCGGATTCATCCATCGTCGGCAGTTCGGGCGCGAAGCGCGAGCGCTTCAGGCTGCTGACGGCCAGCCCGCGCAGCCGGCCCGCGCGCACCACCGGCAGGCTAGAGGGGCCATATTGAAACGACACTTGTATTTGTCCCGCAATATGATCGGTGACTGCGGCGGCGACGGTTCGGTACGGCACATGCACGATGTTCAAACCAGCCATGCCTTTGTACATTTCGGCGGCCATGTGCGGCGGCGTGCCATTGCCCGACGAGCCGTAGTTGAGCTGCCCCGGCCGCGCTTTCGCCAGCGCGGTGAGTTCCTTCACGGTTTTGACCGGCAGCGACGGATGTGTCATCAGATAAAACGGCGCGCTGGCGAGCAGCGTCACTGCCTGAAAATCCCGCGCCAGATCAAACGGCGGATTGGCCAGCAGGCTCGCGCTGACGGTGAAGGTGGCGGTGCTCAACAGCCACGTGTGGCCGTCGGGCGGCGATTTGGCCACGGTGTCAGCGGCAACCGTGCCGCCGCCGCCCGGACGTGGATCGACCAGCACCTGATGCCCCCACATCGTTGACAGCCGCTGCGCGACGATGCGCGGCAGCACCTCGGAGCTGGGGCCGAGGATGAAGCGCACGGGTTTGATCGGGAATGTTTGCGCGGCGGCGTGCGTTGAAGCCGCGATCAGCAACGCACTCAATGCCGCGCGCAGTGTGTGATTCATGGAATCAACCTTTCCAGGCGATAATTGTCGAACTGCTGGCGAAACATGTCATGTGTGTTCACCGCGTCGTCAAATCCCAGCGCGCGCGCTTTTTCCATGCTGGAGGTGACATCCCATTGCGGGCGCAACTGGTAATCGCCATACGGCCACAGCGCGAGTTGATGCACATCGGTGGCGCGCAGCTTATGCTTTTTGACCATGGCGTCCCACGCCGGGCCTTTGTCCTTGATCCAGTGTTCGAGCTTGATATTTTGCGGTGCGCCGGGCTTCATGCCGAACGCGGCGGCAAAATCCGGCCACAGTTCCGACCAGCGCGGCGTGTCGCCGTTGACCACGTTGAAACCTTGATTGGCGCAGCGCGGCTCGTTCACCATCCACAGCAGCGAGCGTCCGAGCAGTGCGAGATCGGTGAATTGCGTCAGCGCATGAAAGCCGCTTTCCGTGCCGGGAAAATCAAGCGGCAAGCCGAGTTCGCGCTGGATGGCCGCGTACACCGCGATCACCAGACCGATGGAGCGCGGATGATCGACTGCCGGATCGCAGAACGCATGCGGACGCGAGGTTGAATAACACCACGTGCCGGCACGCGCTCGCTCGATCAGAAAATCTTCCTGATTGAAATAAAAATTCTGGTTTTGCGCGCGCGGCTGCGCTTCAACCATCGGCACCGGCACGGGCCCCAGTTGATGACCGTAGTATTTGCTGCCATGCACCGCATGCACATGCTGAAGTTGTGCTACCGGCTCCAGCGCATTGACCAGATTCACCAGCATCGCGGTGTTGATTTCCACCGATTCCGGCACGCCTTCCGGGTGATCGTAGCGGCCGGCGTAGAAAACGTGCGTGACTTCGGTAAGAGAACGCAATACGCGTTGACAATCAGCAGCGTCTGCCAGATCAACCGCGACCCAGCGCACACCGTCCATTGTCTGCGCGCGCCGTCCGAGGCCGCTGATGTTCCAGCCGCCCGCGTTGCGCAATTGCGCTACGATGCAGCGGCCCACCAGTCCCGACGCACCGGCGACGATGGCGGTGCGTGTCATGAATGCGTACTCAAGTTGAATTTCGAGATTGAATCCGACATCATCACGCCATGCTCCTGAAGGTTGTCCAGCATATGATTTTTCTTGCCGCTCATTGCTCATCGTTTATCGTCTGATTTTAAAGGATTCCCGTGCCCTCACATCCTGGCGTCAAAAAATTGCGCGACATGCTCAACCGCCCCGGCTTTATCTACGCGCTGGGTATTTGGGACCCGTACACCGCGCGTGTGAGCGAATCGATGGGCATGCAATGCGTGCATATCGGCGGCTACCAACTTGGCATCGGCAATGTGACCAGCGAGCCGCTGATTACGCTGACCGAGCTGGCGTACACCACGCGCATGGTGAGTAACGCGGTAAAAATCCCCGTGATCGTGGATTGCGGCGCGGGTTACGGCGAGCCGCTGCACGTGATGCGCTGCGTGCGCGAAATCGAGCAGGCCGGTGCGGCGGGGCTGCACATCGAAGACCAGATTTTTCCCAAGCGCGTGCATTACCATCAAGGCATCGAACACACCGTGACGCGCGAAGAACTGGTGATGAAAATCAAATACGCGGTGGCGGCGCGCAGCGATCCGAACTTCATGATTATGGGCCGCACCGACGCGATGAAAACCCACGGCTTCGACGAAGGCGTGATCCGCGCCAATATGATGATCGAGGCCGGCGCCGACGCGGTGCAGTTGTTCCCGAACACCGTCGAGGAATGCAAGCGCGTGACGAAGGAGGTCAGAGGCCACGTGTGTTACGTCAACAGCGAAGGCAATCGCTTCGAGCGTCCGATATTCAGCGTCAAACAGTTCGAGGACATGGGTTTTAAAATGACCACCAATCCGACGGCGCTGCTGTGCCCGGTGACACAGGAATTAAAGCGCGTGCTGACGAATTTCAGGAACACCGGCGCCAGCGGTTTACCAGCGAAGGAAATGATCGCCTGGCGCAAAGAGTGTGAAACGCTGATCGGGCTGGATGAGATGTACAAGGTTGAGCGGGATACGGTGGAGCGGTAACGAAGTGAAAGCCATGCCGGGAATCGGTTTCATTGCGCTGCTGGTGCTGCCGGCGCTGCTGGCGGCCAACGCCACCGCGCAATCCGCTTACCCCAACCGTCCCGTCAGAGTGGTGATCCAATTCGCCCCCGGCGGCTCGGACGTGGTCGCGCGCATACTCATGCACAAAATGACGGAAAGCCTGGGGCAGTCCTTCGTGATCGACAATCGTCCGGGCGCCGCAGGCGTGATCGGCGCCAACATCGTGGCCAAAGCCGCGCCCGATGGTTACACCACCTTGTTTGCGACCGCGTCGTTTGCGGTGACCGCAGCCTTTAACCGGAATCTGCCGTACGACTCGGTGCGGGATTTTGATCCCATCGGATTTATCGGGTCGCAGCCGTTTTTGCTGTCAGTGCATCCCTCGGTGCCTGCGAATTCGGTCAAAGAGTTCATTGCACTGGCGAAAACCAAGTCGCTGAATTTCGGCTCGGCCGGTGCGGGCGGCATTGGCCATCTTACCCACGAGTTGTTCAACCACATGGCCGGCATCAAGGCCACCCACGTGGGATACAAGGGTACCGGGCCGCTGGTGACGGCGATGATCTCGGGCGAGGTGCCGGCCGGCTTGTCCAATATCAGCGGCACGTGGGCGCATGTGCGAGCGGGCAAGTTAAAAGCGCTGGCCGTCACCACGCTCAAGCGCACGGCGTTCGCGCCCGAATTGCCGACGGTGGCAGAGTCCGGCCTGGCAGGGTTTGAATCCGCGACCTGGTATGGATTGACCGGGCCACGCGGTATGCCCGCGGTCGCGGTCACGACGCTGAATCGGGAAATGCATGCTGCGTTGAAAACAGACATACGGGAAAAGATCGCGGTGCTGGGCGTGGATTTGGCGCCGTCCACGCCGCAAGGGTTTGGCGAATATTTCCGCGCGGAAGTGGCGAAGTGGAGCAAGATCATCAAAGTCGCCAATATCAGCGAGCAGTAATAAGCGAACAACCGGGATGTAAAAAATTGTTTAAAAACAAATACTTACGATATATCGCTTGCGCTATTGTGTTTGCGGGTGCGGTACCGTGCGTGCTGGCACAAAATTTCCCTACCAAGCCCGTGCGCTTTGTCATCGGCCCCGCGCCGGAATTGCTGCCACGCCTCGTCAGCCAAAAACTGTCTGAGCTGTGGGGGCAACAAGTGGTGATCGATCAGCGGCCCGGTGCGGGCGGCATCGTCGCCGGTGATCTGGTTTCCAAGGCCACGCCGGATGGTTACACCTGGCTGATGTCCACCGGATCGTTTTACGTGGTTGACGCGCTGTACCCGAAACTCAGTTACAACATGGTGCGCGATTTTGCGCCGGTGACGTTGATGGCGACCATTCCGTTCATTGCCGTGGTGCATCCGTCGGTGCCCGCCAAGTCACTGGCGGAACTGGTGCAACTGGCGAAAGCGCAGCCGGGCAAACTCAATTTCGCGTCGGCGGGCACCGGCACCACCACGCAACTGGCGGCGGAGTTTTTCAAGTTGTCCGCTAAAATCAACATCGTGCATGTGCCCTACAAGGGGGTAGCCGCCGCAGTGACCGATGTGCTGGCAGGACAGGTGCAGATGATGTTTTCGGTTGCGCAAGGCGCGGTGCCGCATGTGCGAAGCGGCAAGTTGCGCGCGCTGGCGATTACCAGCGCCAGGCGCTCGCCAGCGGTGCCCGAGGTGCCGACGATTACCGAAGCGGGTTTTCCGGAAATTGATATCGTGGGCTGGAACGGCGTCAGCGTGCCGATCAAAACGCCGCGCGCGCTGGTGAACAAACTCAACACCGAACTCCGCAGTGTGCTCAACCAGAAAGACATGCAGGAGCGCATGATCGCAGCGGGGTTTGATCTGGCGGACACCACGCTGGAGCAGTTTGACGCTTTCATCAGGAAGGATGTCGCGCTGTACACGCGCATCATCAAAGAATCGAAGATGAGGCTGGATTAGCCGTGATGAATTCAGACCACGTGACGCTGAGTGAAACACAAGCGCGCATACTTGGCGAACGCGCCCTGCAGCACATCGGCTTCAGCGGCGAAGAAGCGAGTGTTATTGCCGCCAGCCAGATCGATGCCGAACTGTGCGGTTACCCGGCGCTGGGGCTTGCGCGCATCCTCACTATCGCGGAGCACGTCAACTTCAAAAAGCCGCGAAGCGCGATACGTATCGAACACGAAACGCCGGTGTCGGCGCGCATGGACGGCGGCAACTATCCGGGCTTCTACGCGGTGGTTCGCGCGATGGAACTCGCGATTGATAAAGCCAAAGCCAGCCGCTTCGCCGTGGTCGGCATGCGCAACAGTTGGCTGAGCGGACGCAGCGCGTATTACGTCGAGAAAATCGCGCGCGCGGGTTTCGCCAGCGTGCATTTCGCGTGCAGCGGCGACGTGGTGGCGCCGCTGGGCGGAAAAAAATCCGTGCTCGGCACTAACCCCATTGCGTTCGGCCTGCCGGGTGAACCGCATCCACTGGTCTTCGACATGGCGACTTCCGCGATCAATAACGGTGATGTGATACTCGCCGGGCGGCTGAATCAATTGCTGCCGGAAAGCGTTGCCATCGATGCCGAAGGCAATCCGACGCGCGATCCCGCGGCTGCGCTGGCGGGCAGCATACTCACTTTCGGCGGGGAGAAATTTGGACATAAGGGTTTCGGCCTGTCGCTGATGACACAGGCGATGGGCTTGCTGGCGGGCGCGCCGCTGACCAACGGCAAGAGCGCAGATTTCGGCTTTTTGTTTATCGTGTTCGATCCCGAGTTGCTGATGCCGTTGCCGCAATTCAAGGAATATCTTTCGACCTTGCTAACCGACATCAAGGCGACCCCGTTGCAGCCTGGCGTCGATGAAATTCGCATACCCTCGGCGCGGGCTTTCGCTGAACGCGAGCGACGCCGTCTGCGCCGCACGGGGATTACGCTGGATCGCCGCATCTTTGATCGCTTGAACGCGCTATAACCGCGGGCTGGTATCGCACACCGGTTGCCGGATACCGATAAGTATCGCAAACTGCTGTGCGACAATCCGCTAAGGTTGTTTGGGAGTCGGACATAAAACGGATGCGAAGGAGAGTGCCATGACCGTCGATTACGCAAGCTACGAACGTCTGCTGCAATACAAAATTCCTGAAGTCGAACACACGCTGACCCCGCGTGACACCATGCTGTATGCGCTGGGCGTCGGCCTCGGCGCCGATCCGATGGACGAGAAGCAACTGCGCTTTGTCACCGAAAAAAATCTGGCGGCGTTGCCGACGATGGCGGTGATTCTCGCCGCACCCCACGCGTGGGTGAAAAAAACCGGCACCGGCTTCGGCACAAAAACCGTGCATGGGGAGCAAATGCTGGTGCTGCATAAGCCGCTGCCGGTGGAAGGCGTGCTGGTGGGCGTGCCCAAGCTTGTCAGTGTGATCGACAAGGGCATTGAAAACGGCAAGAACCGGGGCGCGATACTCGTCACTGAACGCAAGGTCTATGATAAAAAATCCGGCGATCTGTTAAGCACGCTGGTGTCCACCAGTTTTTGCCGCGATGACGGCGGCTTCGGCGGGCCCACCGGACCGTCGCGCCCACCCCATGCCATGCCGGAAATCGCGCCGCAGCAAACCTGCGATTTGTCCACGTTGCCGCAGGCGGCACTGATTTACCGCTTGTCCGGCGATTACAACATTCTGCATTCCGATCCGTCGCATGCGCAGAAGGTCGGTTTCCCGCGTCCTATTCTGCATGGTCTGTGTACGTTTGGCGTGGCGGGGCATGCGTTGCTCAAAACCCTGTGCGATTACGATCCCGCGCGTTTCAAAAGCATGGAGGCGCGGTTTTCCTCGCCGGTGTATCCGGGCGAAACGCTGCGCACGGAAATGTGGAAAAACGGCGATGTGGTGTCGTTCCGTTGCCTGGTGGTGGAACGCAATCAGGTGGTGCTCAACAACGGCCGTGCGGAGATCGCCTGATGCGCTACCTGGCCGCAGCGCTTGCGATGGGGTGCGCCGCCGCCGGCGCGCAGGACTACCCGGTAAAACCCATACGCACGGTGGTCGCTTTCGCGCCGGGCGGGCCGGCCGATCTGGTGGTGCGGCCTGTCGCACAAAAATTGCACGAGCTGCTGGGTCAGCCGGTGGTGATCGACTATCGTGCCGGAGCCAACGGCGTGATCGGCGCCGACATGGTGGCGAAGTCACCGCCCGACGGTTACACGCTGCTGGCCACTACCTCTTCGTTTACCATCAGTCCCAGCACGTTCGCCAAACTGCCGTACGACACGGTGAAGGATTTCGCGCCGTTGAGCCTCACCGCGAGCAGCGATATCGCATTCATGGTGAACCCGGTGGTGCCGGCGCGCACGCTCAGGGAATTTATCGCGGTCGCGAAGTCGCGCAGAAACGCGCTCACCTACGGCTCGTCGGGTACCGGCGGATCGCTGCACCTGGGCGCGGAGATGTTGAAGCTCGCCTCCGGCATCGACATGCTGCACGTGCCGTACAAGGGCGCGATACTGGCGATGGCCGATGTGATCGGCGGGCACATCGATGTGATGTTTATTTCCGTGCCGCCGGCAATACCGCAGGTGAAATCCGGCAAGCTGCGTGCGCTGGCGACCGCGAGCGCGAAACGCGCGCGCGGATTGCCTGAGGTGCCGACTTTCGCCGAACTGGGTTTTGCGGATTTTGAAGTCGATTCGCGCTACGGGCTGGTCGCGCCCGCGGCCACGCCGCGCGACATCGTCGTCAAACTCAGCGCCGCCATCATGAAGGCAACGCAGTCGGCCGACTTCAAGGAACGTTACGCCGGCCTGGGGCTGGAGCCGATCAGCAGCACGCCGGAGCAGTTCGCCGAATACATCCGCAAGGAGATCACGCGCTGGAGCAAGGTGGTGGCGGCGGCGAAGATCAAGCCGCAGTAAAGAATCGTCATGAATCGCGGTGATATTCCACTGCCCGGCTTGGGCTTCCGGTAGAATTGATTTTGCAGATGGTAAGCCATGGCAGACCAATCAAAGGAGAACTGGATGAGTACTTCCCGCAGAAAATTTATCCAAGCGGCAGGCGCAGGTGTGGCCGCTTCCACGTTGGGTTTTCCGGGCATCGTTCGCGCCCAGAGCGAGCCCATCAGGCTAGGCTTGCTCACGGTCAAGACCGGGCCGCTGGCCTCGGGCGGCCTCGATATGGAACGCGCGCTCGTGATGTATCTCAAGGAGCGCAACAACACCATCGCCGGACGCAAGATCGAATTGATCGTGACCGATACTGCGGGTGTGGCGGCGACGGCGCGTACCAAGACGCAGGAGCTCGTTGAACGTAATAAGGTGCATGCACTGATCGGGCCGTTGGACGCAGGCTCCGCGCTGGCGATCGACGACTACATCAAGGATCAGCAAATTCCCACTATGGCAGTGGCGGCGGCGGAGGACATGACCCAGCGCAAACCGAATCCATTTTTTGTGCGCGCAACCTCAACCTCGTCACAGTCAGCGCACGCGATGGCGGATTACTGCGCGAAAAATCTCAAATACAAGCGCATGGCGGTGATCGCCGACGACATACCCTACGGCCATGAAATGGTGGCGGGCTTTCAGCGCGTGTTCGAAGAGGCGGGCGGGCGCATCGTGCAGAAGCTGTTTTCGCCGCTGACGGTGCCCGACTACAGCACCTATCTCGCGCAGATGAACCCCAAGATCGACGGCATATTCCTCGGCTTCGCCGGCTCGAACGGATTTCGCTGGCTGCGTCAGTTCAACGAGTACGGCCTGAAAGGCAAGCTCAACGTCGTCGGCGGCATGACCGCGCTTGATGAGGCGGTGCTGCGCAATCTGGGCGATGAGGCGCTCGGCATTCTGACCGCGTGCTGGTATTCGGCGGAGATCGACAATCCGGTGAACCGCAAATTCGCGGCAGCGTTTCGCGCCGAGGCGAAATACGATCCGGGGTTTTATGCGGCGGCAACGTATACCAACGGCGCGGTGTTTCAGGCCGGGCTCGAAGCCGTCAAAGGCAAGATCGAAGACAAGCAGGCATTCATGCGCGCACTGAAGGCGGCGCGTGTTGAAACCTGCCGCGGCACCGTGACATTCGATACCTTCGGCAACGTGGTGGGCAATGTTTATATCCGCCGCGTCGAGCGCAAGCAGGGGCGGCTGGTGAATGCGGTGATACACACTTACCCGGATGTCAGCCAGTTCTGGACTTACAAACGCGAGGATTTTTTGCGCAACCCGGTGTATTCGCGCGCGTGGCCTCCGGCAGCGTATCTCGAAAACTAAACGTTTTTTCGCTTGCGGAGTACGGGTATTTACCGATTGTCAAAATACAATAGTTCGCGCCCGTACGGCACATTCACTCCCTCGCCCGCCTTGGGGTGGCCGAGGGTTGGGGTGAGGGTAAAGGCTAACCGCAGCCCCTCATTTTCACGCGCTGCCTAACCCGCCGCACCTTTATGCAATTTTGGATTATTCAGACGTTGAACAGCCTGTCGCTTGGCGCGCTACTGTTTTTGCTGTCGGCTGGCTTTTCGCTGATCTTCGGCTTGATGCGCATTGCCAATCTCACGCACGGTGCGCTGTTCATGCTCGGTACCTATGTCGGGGTGTCGATCATGCGGGTTTATCCCAACTTGTGGGTCGCGGCGCTGCTGGGCGGGCTCACGATTGCGCTGGTCGGCGGCTTGATCGAGCGATTCATTTTGCGCGCGCTGTCGGGCAATTCGCTGGGGCAGGTGCTGGCGACGCTGGGGCTTTCGTTCATCATTGCCGATCTGTGTTTGATCGTGTGGGGCGGTGATCCGATTCCGGTGGCTACACCCGAGGCGCTGCGTTTGCCGCTGGTGGTGTTCGGTGTGGCGTTTCCGAGTTACCGGCTGGCGGTGATCGGCATCGCGGTGGTCACCGCAATCGTGCTATATCTGATGATGGAGCGCACGCGGCTGGGCGCGATGATCCGCGCGGGCGTGGACGATATGCAAATGGCGCGCGCGGTGGGCATACCGGTGTCGCGTCTGTTCACCACGGTGTTTTGCCTGGGCTCCGCGCTCGCCGGCGCGGGCGGTGTGCTGGGCGGGCCGATCATGTCGGCGTATCCCGGGCTGGATGCGGACATGCTGCCGCTGGCGCTGATTGTGGTGATACTCGGCGGCGTGGGCAGCCTTGTCGGGGCGTTTGTCGGCAGTTTTATCATCGGCTTTATTTATACTTTTGGCACGGCGCTGTTGCCCGATCTGGCGTATGTGATTTTGTTTTTGCCGATGATCTTTGTGATCGCGTTTCGTCCGCGCGGATTGTTTGGAAAGTTCGCCGCGTGAGCACCATATGAGCGTGGGCCGCTTCTGGCTCGCCGCCTTCATCGCGGCGCTCATCGTGCTGCCGTTCGTCGCAGGCGAGTATTACATCAACTTCAGCAGCCAGATATTGATCGCGGCGATATTCGCGGCGAGCCTCAATCTGCTGGTCGGCTACGGCGGCTTGCCGTCGCTCGGTCACGCCTCGTACATGGGGGTTTCCGCCTACCTCTCGGCATGGCTTTTTCTCAAGCTCGGCCTGGGGCACGGTTGGTCGGCGCCGATCGCGCTCGGCGCAACAACATTGATGGCCGCGCTGTTCGGGCTGATCGCACTGCGCGCGACAGGTTTGGGTTTTCTCATGCTCACTCTCGCGTTATCGCAGGTGTTGTGGGGCACGGCGTTTCGCTGGGTGGCGGTGACCGACGGTGACAACGGCCTGCGCGGCCTGACGCGCCCTGCGCCGTTTGGCATTTCACTGGATAACCCCTCGGCCTTCTACTGGTTCGCGCTGGCTATCACTTTGCTGGCACTATGGCTGATCGCCAAGTTTGTGCATTCGCCGTTCGGCGCCACGCTCAAAGGCACGCGCGATCAGCCGCGCCGCATGAGCGCGCTCGGCCACAACGTCTGGTTCATCCGCTGGATTACGTTTGTCTACGCCGGATTCTGGGGCGCGGTGGCGGGGCTGCTGTTTGTTTATTATCACAAATACATCCACCCGGCGTCGCTCTCGCTCACCACCTCCGCCGAGGCGTTAATTGCGGTGATCGCCGGTGGTTCGGGCACACTCGCCGGCCCGTTGATTGGCGCGGTGATTGTGATGATTCTGAAAAACTATGTGTCGAGTTTTATCGACCGCTGGAACATGCTGTTGGGGTTGGTGTTTCTGGTCATCATCATGTTTATGCCGGATGGGCTGGTGCCGGGGTTGCGGCGTTTGTGGGTGCGCGTGAGCGGAAAGACGGAAAAATGATTCCCGCGCTGCACATCGAGCATCTGAAAAAATCCTTCGGCGGTCTGCCGGCAACCAATGACGTCAGCTTGCAGGTCATGCCGGGCGAGCGGCGGCTTATCATCGGCCCCAATGGCGCGGGCAAGACCACGCTGTTTAATCTGATCACCGGCGATTTGCCGCGCGATTCCGGC
>JAYVQD010000058.1:0-11530 GCA_043777275.1 Nitrosomonadales bacterium | reverse complement strand
CGCTGGAGATAGGCTTAATCAACAAAGTCGTGCCCGACGACAAGCTGCGCGAAGAGACCCGCAAGATGGCACTCGAAATTGCCGATCGCGGCGCGTTCGCGCTGGCGTCGATCAAAGCCGCGTTCACCGCGCGGCATGGCGGTGTGTCGGGGCTGGCGCGCGTGTCGCATGATCTGCTGCTGCGGCTGTATCTTGATACCGATGAGTCGAAGGAACTGGGCGCGTCGTTCCGTGGCAAGCGCAAGCCGGATACGGATAAATTCGGGCATTGATTTTAACTACAGATTTTTAATCTGTGTTTATCTGTGGTTAATCGGTTTTTATGTCGACACTACTCACACTGCATAACCCGCAAACCGCCCGCCGCTACTACGAAGCAGGCTGGTGGCAAAACGAAACCATGTACACGCTTGCCGCGCAGCACGCGCGCACGCGCCCGCAAGCGTTTGCGCTGCGTGACTCGCGTGTGCGCCTGACCTGGGCGCAATGGGTGGCGTGGGTAGATGCGCTCGCCGCCGACATGCACGCCGCGGGCTTAAAGCGTGGTCAGCGCGTCTCCGTGTGGTTGCCCAATCGTGTCGAAGCGGCAGTGGTGTTTCTTGCTTGCTCGCGCAACGGCTACGTGTGCAATCCGTCGTTGCACCAGAATTACACTGTCGGTGAAATCGTTACGCTGATGGAGCGTATACAAACGGCGGCGCTGTTCGCGCAGCCGGGTTATGGCGCGGATGCCGATAAGGTCAACGTGTTTGAAGCCGCCAAGTCGCTGTCCACCTTAAAACGTGTGTATCGCATGGATTCAGGCGATTTCCCTGCGTTGGGCGCTGCGCCCGCGACGACGCAGCCAGAAGTAGACACCGACCCTGACAAAATTGTCTATCTCGCCTTCACCTCCGGCACCACCGGCATGCCCAAAGGGGTTCTGCACTCCGACAACACGTTGCTCGCCAATGGCCGCGCGATGGTGCATGACTGGTATCACGACGAACACACGGTGCTCTACACCCACAGCCCGCTGTCGCATCACATTGGCACGGTGGCGATCGCGCAGAGTTTGTGCGCGGGCTTTGAGCTGGTGCTGAATGATTTGAAGCCGGGGATGAAACCGCTCGATGGTCTGCTCGAAACCGGCGCGACCTACGTGATGGGTGTACCCACCCACGCCATCGATATCCTCGCCGACGCCAAACAGCGTGGCCTGTCGAATCTGGGCAAGGTGAATCTGTTTTACATGGCGGGTTCGACCATACCGCCGCAAACTGCACGCGCGTTTCTCGACATGGGCATCAAGCCGCAGAATATTTACGGCATGACCGAAAACGGCTCGCACCAATACACCATGCCGGATGATAGCGTGGAGATCATCACCACCACTTGCGGGCGCGCCTGCCACGGTTACGAAACCCGGCTGTGGGATCAGGAAAACCCGGATATCGAAATCACCCAACCCGGCGACATCGGTGAAATCGGCACGCGCGGCGCGCTGTTGATGCTGGGTTACTTCAACAATCAGAGCGCCACGGAAAACTCGTTCAACGCCGGCGGCTGGTTCATGAGCGGCGATCTGGGCCGCATGGACGCACACGGTAACTTGCAGATTGTCGGACGCAAGAAAGATTTGATTATTCGCGGCGGGCATAATATCCACCCCTCGCGTATCGAGAATCTCGCGTTAAAGCACGCGGCGGTGTTGAAGGCGGCGGCGTATCCGGTGGCCGATCAGCGGCTGGGTGAGCGCGTGTGTCTGGCGATCATCGTGCGTGACGGCACGCAGGTTGCACCCGATCAATTGCTGTCACATCTGAGTGAAGCCGGTTTGTCCAAGTACGACATGCCGGAATTTTTTATTTGTATGGAAGCGTTTCCACTGACCGCCAGCGGCAAGATATTGAAGCGCGAGTTGGTGGAGTGGACCAAGGCGGGGAAGATTGCGCCCACGCCGGTGCGGTGGGTTGGGGCGAAAGAATGAGGGATGAAGGCGGAAAGATGAAGGATGAAAACCCCCGGTTTTGCAGGATGGGTGAAACCCATCACAAGGCAGGTGTATTGACCCGGGCGTTTTCATTTGTCTGGAAATAACCCGAGGTTCACGTAGATACCGTTATAGCTGTCAAGCGTGATGCAAGTCAGGATCACAGGGTTTTCCTGATTTCAGAATAGCCTAAGCGATAGCGACGAGCTTGCGCATCAAGGCCACGATGATCACCTTGGGTGGTTTGCCAGCTGCCTTGAGTCTTTGCACGAAGGGGGCAAACGCTTTGCAGCGGCTATAAGCCACCATCGCAGGCATAAACAACACTTGGCGCATGTCCGCGTGCCTGGTCTTGGCGATGTGTGCTTTACTGCGCACACTGCTGCCCGATTGACACCGCTTGGGGCACAGGCCGAAGAACGCTACTGCACGCTTGGAGTCGACAAAGTACTCGCCATCACCCAAATAGGCGATGAGCCAGGGGATGGTATTGACGCCTAATCCCGGCACGCTATCCAGCAAATCGCGCCTTCCGCGCAACTGATCGTGATGATCGATATGCTGCTCGATCAGCTTTACGATCTGCTCGATTTCAGTGGCCATGAAATCCAGATGGCGCTTGATGCGCTCGCGCACGCCAGGGTGCGCGGTATCCAGCCGATTGGACTCCGCTTGCTGCATCGAGATTCTGCAGGTCATGCAGTAGCGCCAGCAGCAGGCGCTCCTCGGCAGGCGGCGGCGTCCGGGGCGCGGGTTGCTCGCGCTCACAGAAGCGCGCGATCAACCTCGCATCAAGGCATCCGTCTTGGCGCGTGAAAGTTGGGATTGCGCATACGCGGCAATCTGCGCCGGGTTGACCACGCTCACCACATGGCCGTGTTCGCGCAAAAACAAAGCAACCGCATCACTGTAAGTGCCGGTGGCCTCGCAGCAGGCGTGAACGCGGCACACGCCGTGTTTGGTGAGCCAAGCCAACAGACTATTGAAACCTTCCAGGTTATTGGAGAATACTTTCGATTTCACCTTGTTTTTCAATAACAAAGCACCATCGATTTTGGCCTTGGAAACATCCAGGCCGAGCGTCGTCATCGTTACTGACTCCATAGGGATCAACCTTGTGAATGCGGGCTAGCGTCAACAACCGCGCCCAAGATACCGTTCGATCTTGTGGATATGGAGTGGCGACCCGGCACCTATCTACGTTACGGGTTTTACCCAAGGGCGGGAACGGCATCCGGATCGCCGGCTTGTATGCCTACAAGCCAACCGTATATCGGTCACGGTTACAATACAAGGGCGGGAGCTATCCCGACTTTTGAATTATCCCGCCGCAGCAAACGCATAACTATCCAGCGACAGCGCGCGATCGGTCTCATCCTTGAGTTCACGCGCAATGCGCGCGTTTGCGCCCGCCGCACCCAATGCCACGAACAACGGCAGAAAATGCTCATCCGTCGGATGGTTGCGCGCGGCATGTGGCGCTTGCTTCACGTAATCGACCAGCGCGGCATGATCGCCGCGCTCAATCGCGCGTCGCACCCACGCAACGAATTCTGTCAGCCACGCGGGCGGCGCGCCGGGCAGAACGGAACGCCACTCACGCAGATTGTGCGAGATGCCGCCGGAGCCGACGATCAACACGCCTTCATCGGCCAGCGGCGACAAGGCGCGCCCGATGTCGTAGTGATGCTGCGCGCCGCGTTGCGGCTGCACCGCGAGTTGCGTGACGGGGATGTCGTGTGCCGGATACATAAAGCGCAGCGGCGTCCACGCGCCGTGATCGAGGCCGCGCTCGCCCAGCGCCGTTGGGCCAAGTCCGGCGTTATCGATCAAGTGCGCTGCTCGTTGCGCGACATCGGGTGCGCCGGGCGCCGCGTAACGCAGTTCGTACAACGGCGCGGGAAAGCCGTAAAAATCGTGGATGGTTTCCGGCTGTGCGCTGATGCTGGCCGCAGGCGATGCGCTGTCCCAATGCGCCGACACCATGAGGACCGCGCGCGGGCGCGGCAATTCCGCGCCGAGCGTTTTAAAGAATTGCGTCGTAGCGCATTCGGCCAGCGCCATCATCGGCGAGCCGTGCGACAAAAATAAAGTGGGAAGTGTGTTCATCATCGTTTGTATATTGTGCGCCTGAGATAAAAACCAATGATCCGTGATACGCTTTCGATAGGCAATGTAATATAACTATATGTTTTTAAACGATATTTTTTATAACCCTATGAAGCTCTACGCCTCTGACAACTCCGGCAACTCGTGGAAAATCCGCATCCTGCTGTCGCTACTGGATGTGCCGTGCGAACGTATCGATCTGGATTTTTTCGGCAAGCGCGAACATAAATCGCCCTGGTTCATGCAGATCAATCCGCGCGGGCAGGTGCCCGCAATGGAAATCGAAGGTCAATATTTTTGGGATTCCACCGCGCATCTGGTGTACATCGCGCGCAAGTGGGGCGGCGAGCAATGGTTGCCGACCGACCCGCTCGGCATGACCGACGTGATGCACTGGATGGCGTTCGCGCAGAATCAGGTGCAGTTCGGCTTGCAGTGGGCGCGCGGCGTGGTGTTGAAACTCAAAACGACAGGCGACTTCGCGGAGATGCAGCGTCAGGGGCGGCTTGCACTGCAAATACTCAATGACCACTTGCAACACAATGACTGGCTCGCGGTAGGGCGCACCACCATTGCCGACATCGCGTGTTATCCGTACGTGGCGAAATCGCCGGAAGGCGAGTTTGATCTGGCGGCGTATCCGAACGTGGTGGCATGGCTGCGGCGTTGTGAGGCGGTGCCGCGCTGGCCGGAACGCAAATAAAATATGGCATCGCAACCAAAAATCGTGATTATCGGCGGCGGCATCGGCGGTTTGTTCGCCGCCAATGCGCTGATCGCGCAGGGACTGCGCGTTTGCGTTTATGAACAGGCGCCCGCGCTGGGCGAGATCGGCGCCGGCGTTTATGTGACGCCGAATGCGGTGCGTCATCTGGAGCGTGCGGGACTTGGGCACGCCGTCGAGAAATGGGGCGCTCGGGTGGGGCCAGACTCACACTACTTTCGCCACGATGGCACGCCAATCGCGCCGGTGCAGGTGTCGGACGCCACCGGGAACGCGTGCTTCGGCATGCACCGCGCCGACTTTGTTGAGTTCCTTGCTGCCAACTTGCCTGCGGGCGTCGTGCAGACCGGCCACCGCGCCGTGGGCTTCGCGCAGAATAGCGACAGCGCGCGCGTCACCTTCGCCAACGGCGCCACGGTCGAGGCCGACGTGGTGGTGGCCGCCGACGGCATACATTCCGAACTGCGGTCGTTTGTGTTTCCGCCCTCGACGCCGGTGTCTCACGGTACCATTGCTTACCGCGGTCTGGTCGCGCGCGAGCGCTTGCCCGATTGGCCGATGGAGCGCTGGCAAATGTGGGCGGGGCCATCCAAACATTTTCTGGTGTTCCCGGTGCGTCACGGTACGATGATCAACTACGTCGGCTTCGTGCCGACCGGCGAGGACATGAAGGAATCGTGGTCCGCGCCGGGCGACCCCGAAGTGCTCCGCCGCGAGTTCGACGGTTGGGACCCGCGCATGGGCAGCGTGTTGCAGCAGGTTGATAATACATTTCGCTGGGCGCTCTACGACCGCGAGCCGTTGCCGACCTGGACGCGAGGCCGGTTGACGCTGCTCGGCGATGCGGCGCATCCGATGCTGCCGCATCTGGGGCAGGGCGCCAACCAGTCGATCGAGGACGGGATGGCGCTGGCGACGATTCTGGCGCGAGTCGATACCTCGGCAGTTCCGGCGGCGCTGCTGGCTTACGAGAAACTGCGGCGCGAGCGCGTGGCGGCGGTTCAGCTCGGCGCGCGTCAGAATGGGCTGCGTGTGGATTCCACCGACGCTGATCTGGCTGCGCGCGACGCACAGCTCGTCGCGCATGCTGAATTCCGCAAGCGTCTTTATTCCTACGACGTGGTGCCGGAAGCGCTTGCCGTAGCGGCGGCATTGCTGCAATAGGTTTCTTTCAGCGTCACTTTGCCAAACCCGACTTTTTGGCCATTTCGCTCACCTGTTTGAACTCCTCGCGGATCTCAGCCGTCATCTGCTCGGGTGTCGCGTAGCGCAGCAATATGCCGAGTGGCGCCAGTCTTGCCGCGATGGCGGGCGTCTTGACGGCTTGTTCGATTGCGCCGGTAAGGGCTTTGCGCGCATCTTCGGGTATCCCTGCGGGCGCAAGAAAGCTAAACCAGATGCCGAACAGTTCGTCGCGATAGCCGAGCTCGCGCATCGTGGGTATGTCGGCAAACTCCGGCGCCCGGCTCGACGTGACGAGGCCGCGAAACGCGCCTGACTTGATGTGAGGGCTTAACGCACCGAGCGACAGCACCACACCTTCAATGTGGCCACCGCGCAATGCGGCGATGGCGGGGGCCGCGCCGGTATAGGGTATCGGCGCGAGTTCCACACCGGTGAGCGCGTTGATTAATTGCGCGCCGAAATCACCGACGGAGCCTGCACCGGGGTGCCCCATGCGCGTATGGCCCGGCTTCTTTTTGGCGGCGTCGATCAGCTCGGCGAAATTTCGGTACGGCGCGTCGCCGCGCACCACAAGCGTGCTCGGCGTGCGCACGGCGATGCCAAGCGGCGCCAGATCGCGCAGCGCATCGTAGGTGACTGATTGGGGATCAAGCACGGCGCGAATGGTCAGCGCGCTGTTCTGCGCAAACAGAATCGTATGGCCGTCTTTGCGCGCCTGCACGACGCTGTTGGTGCCGACCGCGCCCCCGGCGCCAGGGCGATTGATCGTGATGACCGGCGTTTTCAGCAACCGCGAAATTTCCTCGCCCATCGCGCGAACGGCAATGTCCGCGGCGTCACCAGGGGCCACCGGCGCCACGATACTGATCGGGCCGGAGGGAAAAGTCTGGGGCTGGGCCTGCGCGACGACCGGCAGGCACATCAGCGCGCAGGCGAGAACCATGGGGTGTGCGAACCGTTTCATGGCTGCTATTTTAGCGCCAACTGTTCACGCACCATCACCGCCATGCGCTCCGGCGGCGTGCCGGGCGGAAAGAACAGCACGTATTTGCCGTGTCGGTCGAGCAAGAAGGTAAACGCCGCATGGCTGATCGAGTAGGTGGTTGAACCCGGCGGTGTGACTTTTTCGTAGAATACCTTGTAGCCGGTGGCGACGCGGCGGATTTCATCTTCGCTGCCGGTCAGTGCCACGATGCGCGGGTTAAACGCCGCGACGTAATCGCGTAGCAGCGCGCGCGCGTCACGCGCCGGATCGAGGGTGATGAACAGCGGCTGCACTTGATCGCCGCGCTTGCCGAGTGACTTTATCGTTTGGGCGATGGCCAGCAGATCGGTCGGGCACACATCGGGGCAGAACGTGAAGCCGAAGTAAAGCAACACTACTTTGCCGCGAAAATCAGACAGGCTCGCACGCTCGCCGTGCTGGTTGGTGAGTGTGAAGGGCACGCCGACGGCAGCTTTGCCCGACATCAGTTCGTTCATGAGCGCCGCCGCGTCGGTGCGGCGCTCTTCCGGTTGCGCCAGCGCTGGCGTTGCCCACAATACCGCCGCGAGCGCCGCGCAGGTTGCCCGCAACAGCATCACGCGCCGAATGTGTATTCCGTGCCGGTGGTCGAGGTAATCACACGATCCGCCACCTCGGTTCGCAACAGCGCGAGTAAGCCGGGGCCGGAACAATGCATGGGGATGATTACATCGGGATCCAGCGCTTTAATCTCCGCGACGGTCTGCCGCAGATAATCCTCGGTCGCGGGGAACAGATGAAAACCACCGAGCGCGGCATGCACTTTTTTCACGCCCGACACCTCCATCGCCTGGCGCACGGTGTTGACAATACCGGCGTGGCCGCACGACGAGATCACCACCAGCCCGCGATCTTTTACATTGAAGCAGGTGCCGTGTTCGTGCAGGTGTTCATCGGCGACGGCTTTGCCCGCCGCTTTGGTGTTGGCGGCGGGAATGTCGCAACCCACGCCCTTGGTTTTGAAATATTCGACCAGCGTGTTCGGCAACACGCGCTCCGCGCTGCGCCGCGCTATGGTGCCGGTGGAGAACGCGTGGCCCATGATGGCCGTCGGCTGCTCGCATGAGACGACTTTAATGCGATGTTTTTCCAGATCGCGGCGATCCAGCACGCCCCAATCGCTGAAGTGGCCGGGCGCGCCGCTGGCGGTCTTGCGATTGCAGAAATTGTCTTCGCCGCCGACATACAGCGTGAGGTCATTGGGCATTTTGCCGCGGAATTTTTCCAGGTAACCGAGCAGCCCGCCAAAGTGATCGTAATGACCGTGACTCATGATGAGGCCCTGCATTTTCGTGCCGTCGATGCCCATCATTTCCATGTTGTTCATCAGGGTGTTTGGCGTGTAGCCGAAATCGAGCAGCAGGTTGCGCGTGTCGGCGCCGATGCGCGATTCCAGTGCGAGCGACAAGCCCCATTCGCTGTGCAGCGTTTTGCGAAAATCCGTGGTGGAGACGATCGGCGTGCGCTTGATTTTCACCCACTTTGATGTCCCTGCGCGCGGCGTGTCGTAACTGCTGTCGGTGATAACGCGGATGGTCAGGCTATCGACCGTGGGCACGGCGCCGAGTGCGGGCGTTTGCGCGCCCGCGTGTTGCGCAATGCCCATCTGCGCGATCACGGCAGCGGATCCGATGACAAACTGGCGGCGGTTTAGATTGATGGTCATGGTGGCCTCGTCTCGTTGATATGATGGCGGCGCACCATGAAACCCTGTGCGCAACGGATGATGAATTGTAGTTCAGAATGTGGTGTTTCCGGCACAACGGTAAAAAAGCAACTCCCGCTGGCGTGATTTCGGATACTATTTTGCGCGATTCCCGCTCGTCAAGTTTTCTTTGTTTGTTCTAACTTTCAGGAGAAGTAATGGCACAAGCGCCCATCACCCCCGGCACCAACGCATCGCAAACGCTGTCGTACAACTTCAAACTGCTGTCGCACAACACGCTCGATGGTTTCGGCGGCGTGGGCGAAGGCATGGGCATGCAAAAAACCAAGGATGGCCGGCGCATCATGTGGCTGGGCCACGAAGCCGCGCCGAAAAATTTCACCGGCGTGGATGTGACCGATCCGCTCAAGCCGAAAGTCATTATCCAAACCGAGCTGCCGCATCACCAGATGCGCTCCAACTCGCTTGAAGTGTGCGGTGACCGAATGTATGTCGCGCACCAGATTCGCGGTGATCGCGGCATGACCCCGGCGGGCTTCGATATCTGGGACATCAGCACGCCGGAGAAGCCGGTAAAAATTTCGCACTTTGATGCGTCCGGCCCGCATTCGCTGGGCGCGCATTGCGTGTGGTGCGTGGATAACGAGTTCGTGCATATGTCGTCCGGCGCGCCCGACTTCGAGCCGCGCAATCCGAATGACCACCAGATTTATCGCATTATCGATGTGCGCAATCCGGCCAAGCCGGTTGAGGCGGGGCGCTGGTGGTATCCGGGGCAGAGCGTCACCGACAAAGAGCCGCCGCTGCGCCGCCACCCGAAATTCGACAACGGCTACCGACCGCACAATATTCAGGTGTATCCGCAGCGCCCCGACCGCGCGTACTTGGGCTATCTCGACGGCGGCATTGTGATCCTCGATATCAGCGACAAATCCAAGCCGAAAGAAATTTCGCGCTACAACTATTCGCCGCCGATGAACGGCTTTACCCACACGGCGATGCCGCTGTTCTCGCGCGACTTGCTGATCGTCACCGACGAATGCACGCAGGATGATGGCAAAGATTGGCCCAAGCTCACCTGGGTGGTCAACATGGCGGATGAAACGAATCTGGTGCCGATCTCCACCTTTCCGCTGCCGCCCGCCGAAGTGTTCACCAAGCGCGGCGGGCGTTTTGGATCGCACAACCTGTATGAAAACTATCCGATGGATGTGGCATGGCGTTCGGACAACATCGTGCTGGCGACGTTTTTCAACGGCGGCTTGCGCGTCTACGATCTGACCAACCCGTACCAGCCGCAGGAAGTTGCCTACTTCGTGCCGGGGGCACCGGCGTTGTCGCCCAAAGGCTCAGTGCAGATCAACGACGTTTATGTCGACGATCGCGGGCTGGTGTACACCGTCGATCGCTTTACCGGCGGGCTGTATATTTTGGAAATGAATCTCTAAGCAGCGGACGCGATGGCGTCAGAGGACAAGCGGGCGAGCGCGTTGCCTACTTGTCCTCTTTCTTTTTGTCCGAGTCGGGTATCACCGCATCGGCTACTGCGCCCACGGCTTTCGCGGTTATCTTCACGGCGGTTGCGCCAACGGTTATAGCCGCATCGCCCACGGCCACGATCGCGGAGCATCCTGTTATCGCCGAGAGTAAACAGGCCATGGTGAGCGCAACAAACCGTTTTCGTGCATTCATGCGTATTCCTTGATTCAGTGTTGAAGGGTGTGACACCTGCGCGGAATCAGAGTTCAGTTCGCCTTAATCCCGGTTTTGCGCACCACCTCGGCCCATTTTTCAAGATCGACGCGTATCGACGCTGCCGCTTGCTCGGGCGTGTTGGCGATAATTTCCGCGCCTTCGGCTTCGAGCCGTGTTTTCACTTCGGGTGATTGTATCGCGCGCACCATTTCCTGATGCAGGCGCGCGACAATGTCTTTGTTCACACCGGTCGGCAACCACAGGGCGTGGCCACCGACATCTTCCAACCCCGCGACACCGACTTCCGCGAGCGTCGGTATATCGGGCAAGCGCGTGGCACGCTTGACGCCGCTCACCGCGAGGGCGCGCAAGCGGCCCGACTGCACCACTTGCATGCCGGCGATCAGGTTGAATAATCCCACCTGCACCTGGCCCGCGATCTGTTCCGTCATCGCAGGCCCCGTGCCTTTGTAGGGGATATGCACGATGTCCCATCCCGCGCGCAGCTTCATCAGCTCAAACGCCATCTGCGGGCCGGTGCCGGTGCCACCGGAGCCATAGTTGAGCTGGCCGGGGCGCGCTTTCGCCAACGCGGCAAATTCCTTGAACGATTTCACCGGCAGCGCCGGATGCACGCACAGCACATACGGCGCCGCCGCGAGTATCGACACTGGAAATAAATCCTTGCGCGGATCGTACGGCAGCTTGGAATAAATATTCGCGTTGATGGTGTAAGTGGCCGCCGCGACCAGCAGCAAGGTGTAACCATCGGGCTGCGACTTGGCCGCGAGGTCGGTGCCGATGACGCCGCCGGCGCATCGGGCAACATCGGCAGCGAAATGGTCGCGCGTGCTGCGCCTGACGGCCATGCGCTGCTGATGAACACACTGCCGTTCGTGGTGAACCTGAGTATTTTTCCGCGTGTGCCGTATCACCCGATCAATGATTTCGCGCCGGTGGGGCTGGTATCATCGCCAGCACACCCGAAGCGGCAAGTGAACATCTGAAAAAAGAAGTCGAGCGCTGGGCGCGCGCGATGAAAGAGCGCGGCATGAAGGCGGAGTAGCGGAGTAGCGGAGTAGCGGAGTAGCGGAGTAGCGGAGTAGCGGAGTAGCGGAGTAGCGGAGTAGCGGAGTAGCGGAGTAGCGGAGTAGC
>JAYVQD010000057.1:0-11562 GCA_043777275.1 Nitrosomonadales bacterium | reverse complement strand
CGATGCCAAACTCTCCGGCATGCCGGTGTGGCGCACGGCAACGCAGCAGGAACTGCCGATTGATGCTTCGCTGAATTACCTCGCGGGTGGCGCCGCGGCAGGTGAAAAAGTCTCCGTGCAAGGACGCTGGACGATGGGCGCACCCGCCCTGTTGGCAGGGTTTGAATTCACCAACCGCCGTGTTACGCCGTTTCAAACGCAAAGCGAAGCGGCTCGCCCGTTGACGCTGGACACCAAGGGCGAGGCGCGCACGACGATCATTCCGCCCGCCGCGCAACACGCCATCACGCTGCTGGCGGAAATGCAGTTCTCCGATCCTAATGGCGAAGTGCAAACCGTGACACAGCACTTTGCAGTGTGGCCTTATGCGAATAAAGTGGGCGTGCGCGCGACGGTCACACCAGGCGCCGCCAACAACGCGGCGCGTACGGTGGAACTCACCGGCGTAGTATTGGGTGCCGCGAACCAGCCGCTCGCCGGCAAAGCCGTGCAGTTCACCGCCGCCCGTGCGCGCGGCAACAACAGCGGCTACTTTGAGTTGGCCAGCGAAGAATCTACCGCCTGTCAGGGCACCACCAACGCACAAGGGCAAGCGCGCTGCGAGTGGCAGCCGGGGGCATCTACCAGCAGTAACAACGAACTTTGGTTAATCACCGCGCGCGTGGAAGGCGAGCCACACATCGCCAACACCACGCTGAACGATTGGCAATTGCGCTGGGCGCCATCGAGCGCGGTGCTGGAGATCGAAGGCATCAACGCGCAGGATGCCAATGCCGCGCTCGCGCCCAGCGATACGGCGCAGTTGCGCGTGCGTGCGCCGTTTGTGCCGGCTACGATGCTGCTGACGATAGAACGCGAAGGCGTGCTGGCGCACAGCGTACATGCCATTGATGCAGCCGAAACCCGTTTACCGCTCGCACTGAAAGGGCATTACGCGCCCAACGTGCAGATCACCGCCAGTTTTGTGCGTCCGGTTGCGGCGCTCGCGCGTGATGCGCCGGAAACCGCCGGGCGTTTGCAAACCAGCGCGCAACACGCGATTCAATTGCGTGTGCAACCCACCGCCTATGCACTAACCGTCACGGTGAAGCCGCAGCGCGAAGAAGCCCGTGTGCGTGAACGCGTGCCGGTCACGGTGTCGGTGCGCACGCTGCAAGGCTCACCAGCCGCAGGCGCGCGGGTCACGCTGATCGCGGTGGACGACGCGCTGCTGGCGTTGCGTCCGAACACCACCTGGAATTTGTTCGCGGCCATGACGCGGCAACGGGCCGCGCAACTCAGTCACCACACGCTGTCCGCGTTGCTGGTGCGTGAAATCGCCACTGGCGCGCAGCGGGGGTTTCGTCCGTGGGATGAACGGTTATCCCAACAAGAAGCGGCGGCGGCGGGCGTTGCGTCCATGCGCGCAGCGCCGGCGCCCGCCGCCAAAGCCGAGGCAAAGCCGGAGGCGAGGCTCCAGGATGCTGCCATAGGCGGCGCTGCCGACGCTGCCGTGCGCTCCGGCTTTTCCTCGCTCGCCCTCTGGCAAACCGAAATCGTCACCGACGCCAGCGGCAACGCCACGGTGGAAGTGCCGCTCAATGACAGCCTCACGCGCTGGCGCATCGTTGCCGTTGCCACGCTCAACGCTGATCGCTTCGGCACGGGGGAAGCCACGCTGCGCAGCGTGCAACCCTTGCAAGTGGTCAGCGGCCTGCCGCTCTCCGTGCGCAGCGGCGATGCGCTGGTGCAAAAAGTCACCTTGCGCAACACCACCAAACAATCGGTGACTGTGGAATTCACCGCGCGCGCGCAGGTAGTGATGAGTGAAGGCGCGCCCTCGACCGCACAGGCGGATGCCGCGAGAGGTTTGGTTATCACCCGACGGCTGATACTAAAAGCAGAACAAAATCAAGAAGTTACATGGCCCGTTAGCGTGCCGGATGGCGTTGACCGTTTGAAGTGGCGCATCACCGCGAAATCCGCTGATCTTGGTGATGCGATTGAAATCGAACAAGTGGCGACGCCCGCCGTTCCCGTCACCGTACGTCAGGCCATGCTGTTGCAGATTGAAAAGTCCGTCAACGTTCCGGTGGCGCAACCCACCGGCGCACGGCCCGGCACGGGCGGCGTGTCGGTGGATTGGAAAGCGAGTTTGGGCGATGCGGCCCTGCTCGAAGTGCGTAAATGGATGCGCGCGTATCCGTTCATCTGCCTCGAACAAAAAACTTCCAAGCTCGCTGTGCTCGGCGACCGCGACGGCTGGGATTCCCTGATGCGCGAACTGCCCAAGTATCTCGATGCCAATGGCCTTGCGCGTTACTTTCCCACCACGCAACTGCCCGGCAGCGAAACGTTGACCGCGTATGTGCTCGACACCGCTGCTGCGTTGAAGTGGCCGATACCCGCGCCGGAAAAGACGCGCATGCTCAATGCGCTGCGTTCACAACTCGCAGGCCGCACGCAAGCGCTTGACTGGGCGCCGCAGGATGTGAGCGTGGCGCGCGCGTTGTCGCTGCAGGCCACGCTGATCGAGCAGGAGCCGTCGCGCGCCTTGGAGCGTATCGTCACACCGCAGGATATGGCGGCGCTGCCGACCACCGCGCTGGTCGATTGGGTGCGTTATCTGCTGGCGTCACCCAAGGATGCAACGCGCAGTGATGCACTCAAAGAAGCCGCCAACACCCTGCGCTCGCGTTACGACGTGCAGGGCACGCGGCTGAACTGGCGCAATGAGGCGCGCGAAAACTGGTGGTGGTTTATGTGGAACGGCAACGTCGCCGCCGCGCGCACCGCGTGGATCGTCAATCGCTGGAGCGCTGAAGACCCCTCATGGAAAGACGAGCTGCCACTGCTGGTCACCGGCCTTGTGGGGCGGCAGCAGCAAGGCCATTGGGGCACCACCACGGCGAATGTATGGGGCTCGATTGCACTCGCCGATTTCACGCGCGTGCGCGAAGCCGAGCCGGTCAGCGGCACCTCCAGCATGCGCATGGGCGCGCAAAGCGCCACGGTGACGTGGCCTGCTGCTGCGAGCACGGCGCTGGGCTGGGCTGCTGCGCAAGACACGCTCACATTGAGTCACAGCGGCAGCGGCGCGCCGTGGGCCGCCGTGGCGATACGCGCAGCGGTGAAACTCGACAAACCGGTGGCGCAAGGCTTGTCCGTCGCGCGCACCCTCACGCCGGTTGAACAAAAAGTGGCGGGCAAATGGAGCGTGGGTGACGTGGCACGTGTAACGCTCTCGATGTCCAGCAGCGCCGCGCTTACCTGGGTGGTGGTGCGCGACCCGGTGCCCAGCGGCGCAACCATCCTCGGCCGCGGCCTCGCGCGCGAAAGCACGCTGGCGCAGCAAGGCCAGCAACGCACTGGCGCGTGGCCGGTGTTCGAGGAGCGTGCCGCGGAAAGTTATCGTGGCTACTACCGCACCGTGCCGCAGGGACAATGGCGCGTTGAATACACCGTGCGCCTGAACAACGCGGGCACCTTTGAATTTCCACCCGCGCGCGTGGAGGCGATGTACGCGCCGGAGATTTTTGGCGAAATGCCGATTGCGCCGATGATGGTGCAGCCGTAGCATTACGCAATGCGCGATCTCCATTATTCATCCTGAGGAACACACCATGAGCCAACCCGCCTTCGATTTTCTCCAGCGCCCGCCGCGTCACCTGAAGCCGCGCGCGCGAGGCATCACCGTGGTCAGCGACAAAGCCAAGTCATTGGGGCAAACCCGCGATTTGGTGCAGACCATCGGCGAAATTGTCGATCACATGAAAATTCCCGATCACGTCGGCGTGATGTGGCGCGACTCGGCGGAATTCCTGCGTGAAAAGAATGCGATCTACAACGCAGCGGGCATCCACACCCTGCCCGGCGGCATTCCGTTCGAGGTGGCGGTGGTGCAGGGCAAGCTGCCGCAATTCATGGCGCGCTGCGTGGAACTGGGCTTCAAGGGCGTTGAAGTCAGCGAAGACTCCATCGACATCACGCCGCAGGATCGCATTAACGCCATCAAGACCGGCATCAAGATGGGGCTGGAAGTGTTCACCGAGCTGGGCAAAAAATTCCCCGATCAGCCGCTCGATCCGGTGGAGGCCATCGAGATGGCCCAGCGCGATGTCGATGCCGGGGCGATGATGATCGTTGTGGAAAAAACCGATGTGGCGCTGGTGATTCAAAAAGGCAGCGATTCAATCCACCGCCTGATGCGCGGCGTCGGCGCGGACAAACTGGTGATCGAATGCGGCCCCGGCGCGGATCGTTTCGATATCGCCAAATGGTTAATCAAGGAATTCGGCCCCGACATCAATCTCGAAAACATCGAAGCCGAAGAGGCGCACATCATCGAGGCCATGCGCCACGGCTTAAATCGCGCGGTGGATTACAACTATTTTCATGCGTTCAAGGGCAAGAAGCTGCCGACCGTGCCCGCACCGTAGAGCCCCTTGCGTCCCCCTTCACTCTCACCCCGCGCGCCTTGCCCTTGCGAGAGCAGCGAGCTTTACACAAACTGCTGCGGCGTATGGCACGGCGGTCTCGCCACGGGGGTAAACGCCCTCACGCCCGAGGCGTTGATGCGCGCACGCTACAGCGCCTATGTGGTCGGCCACATCCACTACCTGCTGGCCACCTGGCACCCATCGACCGCGCCGGGCGATCTGGAATTGTCGCCGGTCAAATGGCTGGGGCTGGACGTGCGCCACACCGAGACCGGCGGTGACGCGGGCGTGGTGGAATTTGTCGCGCGGCTGCGCGACAGCAGCGGGCGCGCGCAACGCATGCACGAGACCAGCCGTTTTGTGCGGCAGGACGGCCGCTGGTATTACATCGACGGGCAGAACATGGACGCCGAATCGTCGCAATCACCCTTGCCTTGACGCGTCATGGCTGCGGGAACAGAATCAATTCATTCGCTGCCTTCGACTGGAGAAACCCCATGCAAACCACTGCTCACGCCGCACCTGCGACGCGCCACGCCGTCGCCGCAAACACGCTCGCTACCTTCAAAGTCATCCCCACCGGCGCGGCAGTCGGTGCGGAAATTCAGGGCATGGATTTGTCGCTGCCCATTCCCGATGACGTGAAAAAAGCGCTGCGCCAAGCGTGGGCGGATCACATGGTTATCACCTGGCGCGGGCAAAAAATCGACGACGATCAACTGATGGCAGTGTCCGGTGTATTTGGTCCGCCGCACGAAGCCGCGTCAAGAAAATATCATCTGAACGTCGGCGAAAAAGTCGACGACGATTACATGATTTCACGCCACCCGAGTGTGAGCATCATTTCCAACATCGGCGCCAACGGCAAGCCGGTGATGGATAACGGCGGCCTCGGCAGCTACGAGGTCGTTTGGCACACCGACAACTCCTACGTCAAAACCCCGCCCGCGGGCAGCATGCTGTATTCGCTGGAAGTGCCGGTGAACGGCGGTGGCGACACCTCGTTCAACAACCAGTACCGCGCCTACGACGAACTACCCGACGATTTAAAGCGCGCCATCGAAGGCAAATCGCAGGTGCATGACTCCAGCCGCAACAGCGCGGGCGTGCTGCGCCCCGGCGTGACGTTGCCCACCAAGCCGGAAGAAGTCGAAGGCCCCACGCACCCGCTGGTGCGCGTGCATCCGGTCACGGGCCGTCGCGCGCTCTATCTTGGCCGCCGCCGCGTGTGGCCGTCGAACTATATTCACGGCTTGTCGAATGCCGAGAGCGAAGCCTTGCTCGACAAACTGTGGGCGCACGCCACACAGGAAAAATACGCATGGACACATTACTGGCAGGTGGGCGACATCATTCTGTGGGACAACCGCTGCTGCATGCACTACCGCACCGAAGTCGATGTCGCGCAGCGGCGCATCATGCATCGCACGACGATCAAGGGCGAGGTGGTGCTGGCGCCGTGGCAGTAACCACAGCAGCGCGCTCTGGTATGAGATTGCTGCTCGCGCTATGGGCACTGGCCGTGCTTTGCGGCTGCGGCACTATCAATGCCACGCTAAAAGATCAGGAAGGCCGCGACGTGATGCTGCTGGGACACGACCCGGTGGCGTATTTCACAATGGGCAAGCCGATGCGCGGCTACCCAGCTATCACCGCCACGCACGACGACAAAACCTATTATTTTCTCAACGAAAATCATCGCCAGGCATTCGTAAAATCACCTGCAAAATACGAACCGCAATTCGGCGCCTTCTGTTCCAACGGCGCGACATACGGCATCAAGCTCGGCACCGACCCCACCGAGTTTGAAATTATCGACGGACGCTTGTTCATCTTCGGCGATATCCTCGGCCGTGAATTCTGGAAAATGAATTATCGTTTCAACATTCAGAAAGCCGACGAGCTATGGCCGGCGATGAAAGACACGCCATGGCGTCAGCAATACGCCAAACGCGTGTGGTTCAGCAAAGTGCCGTGGTACAAAACCGGCGCCGAACTGCGCGCCGAGTGGATGCAGCGCAACCCCGGACAAAAGCTCGAATACGACACCGGCGGCGGCCTCAATAACTTTATCCTCAAATATCCCGGCTGGCGCGCGCGTGAGGGTTACAGCCAGCCGCGCGCCGGGTTCAGCGGTGAAGCAGGCGCCGCGCCGGGCACGGAATCGCCGACGTTTCAGGGGTATCGCGCGCCGTTGCCGAAATAGCGCAGCAACCGCGAAAGAGTTGTAACGGATTGCTATTATTTTTTATTTCTATGACTCTCGCCAGCTATCCAATTGCCGCCGCTCGCGCTTGGTGGGCCGTCCATGACGCTCTGCTGCCGGCTCGACATTCAATTTTCTCAGCACTGACTGCTGCTCACGCCGCACCTGGCTTTCAGCGGATTCCTCATACAGCGTGCGCGCCACGGTGGCGGATCCGCGTTTGTCGCTGAGTTGTTTGACCGCAATCGCCCACGCAGACGCGCCGATGCGAATCACCAGGGCGTCGCCGGTTTTCAATTCTTTCGATGGTTTTATGCGTTCGCCGCTTAACGTAATCTTGCCGCCTTCCACCGCCTGCTGCGCCAGCGAACGGGTTTTGTAAAAGCGCGCGGCCCACAGCCATTTGTCGATGCGCATGCTTACATCGCTACATGGCTAGTAAGGTAGAGGCTTGCGCGACAGCAGCGCCAGCCAGCCGCGCGCGATGCGATAGACCACCCAGACGCCGGTCACCACCATCAACGGCACGCCAAGCACCGCGCCGATCAGCGTAACGATGAGTAATCCGCCCAGCAGAAACCACAGCAACGCCCACCAGAAGGTGCGTATTTGCCACGAGAAATGCGAATCGAGAAAGGTGCCGCGCACGTCGCTGCGCTTCACATAGTTGATAATGACCGCAATGATCGACGGCCAGCCGGTGAGAAATGCGGTGACAATGAACGCTGCTGTGGTCAGCCCAGTGATTGCGCTGAACGCATGCAAGGCATACACCACATGCGTGAGTGTGATCAGGCTTTCTGCCGGCAATTGGAGTTGGGTATTGCTGTCGTAATCGGCCATGTTGATTCCTCTAACTCAGATCAATCGCAAATTTTTTCAGTTCATCCAGCGACACAAATGCGAGCGTTGCTTCGTGCGTGGCGCGCAGCACCACGCGCGGCGCGGCGTTGGCGTCGAACGCTTCTTTCCAGCGTGCGGCGCACAGGCACCATTGATCGCCGGGCTTTAAGCCGTCAAAACCAAACTGCGGCATCGGTGTTGACAGATCGTTGCCGCGCGCCTTGCTGAATTCGAGAAACTCGGCGGTCAGACGCACGCACACGGAATGCACGCCCAGATCATCCGACCCGACGTTGCAGCAGCCGTCGCGATAAAAACCCGTCACCGGGTCTTCGCTGCACGATTGCAGTTTTTCGCCCAGCACGTTGCGCGAGTGTTCGTGGGGATCGAATCGTCTCATAAGCGCCTCATGGCTAAATCACAAATTATTGTTTAAAAACAAATACTTACGTATATTTTACGCAGTAACATGCCGCGCCTGCCGCATGCGTGCCCGGGCCGTGGCGTTTTGCGCGTCACGCGGGCGCACACCCGCATCCATGAACGCCAGCCGCCCGCGCGCGCCGCTCGCCTGATAGTCGGTCAACACGGCTTCGGTGGCGACAGCAACATCAACGCCGCGCACCTGCGTCAGGTGGACATGCATAAACTCACACAGCCGCTCAAACGCGAACTCGTGCGTCTTGTGCGTTTCGCCGTACAGCCAATCCGCGAAGCGCATGAAGTTATCAAACGGCGCGTCACCCAGCAGCAGCGGCAGCGCCTGATGAAAGCGCCCGGAGTTGCCCGCCAAATCCCAATAGCGCGCGAAGCGTGTGATGCGCTGCATATCGGTGAACGGGATGCAATCAGTGGCCAGCACGTTATACGGCGGGTCAGGATTGAAACGCAGTTGATGCGTTTCGGTATGGCGATCGATGGGTGCGCCGCGCAGGCGCTTCAAAATGCCGACTTGAATTTCATGCGGCCTTAACGCGTGCAAGCGATCAAAGCCGCGCCCGAAGCTGGCGAGGTCCTCACCCGGCAGCCCGGCGATCAGATCCACATGGATCAGCGCCGGAGATTCTTCACGCAGCCAGCGGATATTTTTCTCGGCCTGTGCGTCGTCCTGCCGCCGCGAGATAAGCGTCTGCACCTCGGGATTAAAAGTCTGGATGCCGATCTCGAAATGCAGCGCGCCCGGCGGAAACTTGGCGATGGTGGTTTTTAATCGGTCGGGCAGATGATCCGGGATCAGCTCGAAGTGCAAAAACAGATCGCCATCCATGCGCGCGAGAAAAAATTCCAGAATCCGTTCACTCACCGCCACCTTGAGGTTGAACGTGCGATCAACAAAGCGAAAATTGCGCGCGCCGCGGTTGTAGAGTTGTTCGATTTCGGCCATGAACGGATCCAGCTCGAACGGCCACGCGGTTTTGTCCAGCGCCGACAGACAAAACTCGCATTTGAACGGGCAGCCGCGCGAGGCCTCGACATAGATAAAGCGCTTGGCGATGTCTTCGTCGGTGTAGTGCGAGTACGGCAGCGTCAGTTGCGCCAGGGGCGGCTGTTTTCCAGCGATCACTTTGTCAGCAGCACGATCTTTCGTGACCTGGCCGCTCATGATATCAGCCGCAAGCTTCGGAAAGGTCACATCGCCCCAGCCGGTAATCACATGATCCGCCAGCGTGCAGATGCGCTGCTCGGTGGTCTCAAAACTGACCTCCGGGCCACCGAGCACCACGGTGATGTGCGGCGCGACCTTTTTGAGCAACGCCACCACCCGCGTACTTTCGTCTACGTTCCAGATATACACGCCGATGCCGATGATGCGCGGGTTTAACGCCAGCAAATCCTCGACGATTTCAAATGCGCGCTGGCCGAGCACGAATTCGACAATGCGCGTGCGCGATTGCAGCTCGCCCATGTTGGCGGCGAGATAACGCAGGCCCAGCGCCGCATGCACATAGCGGGCATTGATGGTGGTAAGAATAATTTCAGACGTAGTGAACATGCGGCTAGTGTAGCGCAGCGGGGCACGAGGCTTGCAGGCATTTTCTGATAACCTTTGGTTCAGATGCTTGCCGTGGCAGTGAATTTCCACATTCGGGGAGTGAACAGCATGAGGCCATACGATACGCAGTCGCACCGGGGATCACGCTTTGGTATTGTTTTGTGTGGCAGCGCGGTCTTTTGTACGGTCGCGTTGTTCGTGACCCTCCAGGCGGCGGCAGCCTATCCCGATCGCCCCTTGCGTTACATCGTGCCGCAGGCGGCCGGCAGTGCATCCGACACCTCGGCGCGCATTGTTGCATTTGAGCTCACACGCATACTCGGCCAGCAGGTGGTGGTTGATAACCGCCCCGGCGGCGGCCTCACCATCGGCATCGATATGGTGGTGCGCGCCGCACCGGATGGCTACACCATCGGCTACGGCAACATCGGCGGGCTGGCCATCAATCGCAGCATCCTGCCCAAAGTACCGTATGACGCGCTGAAGGACGTGCAGCCGATCGCACAAACCAACACCGGCAATCAATTGCTCGCGGTGACAAACCTGGCGCCGATTAAATCCGTGCGCGATTTGATCGATCACGCCAAAGCGAATCCGGGTAAGTTACTCAATGGCTCATCCGGCAACGGCACGCCGGGCCATCTGGCGGGAGAGTTGTTCAAGCAAATGGCGGACGTCAGCATCGTCCATGTGCCGTATAAGGGCGGCGCGCAGGCGATGACCGACATGATGAGCGGGCAGGTGCAGATCATCTTCGAGAGCATGAGTTCGATCTCAACGCATCATCGCGCGGGGCGGCTGCGTGGCATCGCCGTCACCGGCTTGAAACGCTCGGCGAATTTTCCTGATCTGCCGACCATCGCCGAAGCGGGCGTGCCCGGTTACGACGTCACGGTCTGGGCCGGACTGATTACGCCCATGGGCATGTCCAAAGCCATCATCACCAAACTGAACGATGCCGTGAACAAAGCCATGCTCTCGCCCGGCCTGCTGGAAAAATACGCGGCCAACGGCGTGGATCCGGTGGGCGGCACCGTTGAAGAATTCGCCACGCTGATCAAGCGTGAGGTGGAGAAATACGCGATGATCGCCAAGACGCTCAAGGCGAAAGTCGATTGACGCAACGCGCCGCGCCTCATTGCAAGCCGCACCGAGAGCCGCAACGTAAGTATTTGTTTTTATTATATAATTCTCGCACCACCCCTGAAAAATAAAAACGATGCTGCACCCACCGTTCGGCCTGGCAACGCGACACTCGCTTGCGGCGTTCAGCGTCATCGGCGTCGCCGCGCTCGCACCCGCCGCCGCACAACACACCGCGTATCCCGCCAAAGCCATCCGCCTGGTGGCGCCGTTTCCGCCCGGCGGCACGCCGGACATACAGGCGCGCATGCTCGGCGAAAAACTATCGCAACGATTGGGGCAACCCGTGGTGATCGATAACCGCGGCGGTGGTGGCGGCATCGTGGGCATGGAGATTGTCGCGCGCGCGCCTGCCGACGGCTACACCATAGTCAGCGCCACGGTTGGCGCATGGGCGGTGACGCCGCATTTCAGCAAGCTGCCGTACGACACGCAAAAAGATTTCGCGCCGATTATTCAGATCGCCACCACGCCCGGCGTGCTGGTGGTGCATCCGTCGGTGGCGGCAAAAACGGTGAAGGATCTGATCGCGCTGGCGCGGCAAAAACCCGGCGCACTGAATTACGCATCGGGTGGAATGGGCGGCTACAGTCACGTGTCGGCCGAGTTGTTTAACTCGATGACGCAAGTGCGCCTGACCGGCGTGCAATACAAGGGCGCCGCGCCCGCGATGACCGAAATCATCGGCGGCCACACACAAGTCATGTTCAACACGGTGATTACCACGCTGCCGCACGTTAAGTCCGGCAAGCTGCGCGCACTGGCGACCACCGGCGCGATGCGTCTGCCCGCCATGCCCGACTTGCCGACAATTGCTGAAGCGGGTGTTCCGGGTTACGAAAATTCGTCGTGGACGGCACTCGGCGCACCGGCGCGCACGCCACGCGCGATCATCGAACGACTGAATCGTGAATTTGCGGCAGTGCTGCAACTGCCTGACATCGTGGAAAAACACGCGG
>JAYVQD010000056.1:0-2960 GCA_043777275.1 Nitrosomonadales bacterium | reverse complement strand
CGTTCAACCGGATGTTTCAATTTGAAATCGTCGACGCGAACACGGCGTCCGTTGTTTCCAGTTCTTGCGGCATTCCAATTGTTCGCCTAACTTCGGGTTCTCACGACGTCGCCGCGCGAAGTGTAACAGTCAATCAGTCGCAACTAGACAATCAGCAGCCAAATATTCAGCAACTAGTTGCTGCCATTGAGTGAGTTTTCTATCAGCGTCTATGGCGCAATTTGCTGTGCGTGTTACTGGCTGCGGGACGACTGACGTCTCGATCAGCATGCACGCGAGTCATATTTAAAACAGAAGCCGTGCATGACGACACATGATGCCAATTTCAGCATGGCGTGCATGGCAGCATCGATGGTGCTTGCCGCAGCGCCAGCGATTGCCATTGCCCAAACCTATCCCTCCAAACCCATCCGCCTGATCGTCCCCAATACGCCCGGCGGCGGCACGGACACGGTGGCACGCGCGATCGCGGATAAGCTCGCGCCCGCGCTGGGGCAGCAGATCATCGTGGAGAACCGCGGCGGGGCGGGTGGTGCGATCGCCGCCGAGATGGTGGCGCGCGCGCCGAAGGATGGCTACACGTTGCTGCTTGGCAGCGCCGCGACGCTGATCACCGGGCCGGCGCTGATTACGCAGCGCAAGTACGATCCCATCAAGGATTTTGCGCCCGTCTCGCTAGCCGGTACCACGGCCTACATGTTCGTTACGCATCCTTCCCTGCCCGCCGCGACGGTGCGCGAGTTGATACAGCTCGCGCGTGCCGCCGAAGGGCGCGTCACGTATGCATCGACGGGGCAGGGCAGTCCGTCGCATTTGGGCGGCGAGCTGTTTCAGGCGCTGGCCAAGGTCAAAATGACCCACGTGCCGTTCAAGGGTGGCGCGCCGGCGATGCTGTCGCTCTTGCAAGGCGAAACGTTCGCCATGTTCGGCAATTTTCTGACGGCGCTGCCGTTGGTGCGCGAAAAACGCATACGCGCGCTGGGCGTGACGAGCTTACAGCGCAGCACGCTCGCGCCGGACATTCCGACGATAGACGAATCCGGTCTGCGCGGTTTTGAAGTCGAGCAGTACTACTCTGTCGTTGCGCCCGCCGGCACGCCGGCCGATATCGTCAACCGGCTGAATCGCGAAATCGCGCAGCGCTTTGCGGTGCCGGACGTGCGGCAGCGGCTGGCGCATGAAGGCATCGATCTGCGCACTTCAACGCCCGATGAATTGGGTAAACTCAACGCCGGGCAGTTCGCGAAGTGGCTGAAGGTGATTCAACAGGCCGGCATACAGCGTAACAACTGAGTTGCGGTAACATAGTGGCGTGACCTCGGGGTCACGCCACTTTTTCATGGAGAACCGCCATGTCGTCATACGTCGCACCGCTGAAGGACATGCTGTTCGTGATAAATGAACTCGCAGGGCTGGGCGATGTTGCCAAACTGCCCGGCTGTGAGGAAGTCAACGCCGAGCTGATTGAAGCGGTGTTGGGCGAGGCGGCGAAGTTCGCGCAGGAGGTGCTGGAGCCGTTGAATCGCGCGGGCGACAAGGAAGGCGCGAAGCTGGCCGATCACAAAGTGACTGCACCGACCGGTTTTAAAGCAGCGTACAAGGCATTTACCGCGGCGGGCTGGAACGGTCTCGGCGGTTTGACCGAGTACGGCGGACAGGGCCTACCGCATCTCGTTTCCAATCCGGTGCAGGAGATGTGGAACAGCAGCAACATGGCATTTTGTTTGTGCCCGATGCTGACCTCGGGCGTGATGGAAGCGTTGAGTCATCACGCATCCGCCGAACAATTGCAGCGCTACCTGCCGAAGCTGAATTCGGGTGAGTGGAGCGGCACCATGAATTTGACCGAGCCGCAGGCGGGTTCCGATCTGGCTGCAATCAATGCGAAAGCGGTACCCGAAGGAGCGCATTACAAAATCAGCGGCACTAAGATATTCATCACCTGGGGCGAGCACGACATGGTGGAGAACATCGTGCACCTGGTGCTAGCGCGTTTGCCCGACGCGCCGGAAGGCGTGAAAGGCATTTCACTGTTCATCGTGCCGAAGTTTTTGCTCAATGCCGACGGCACGCCCGGCGCGCGCAACGACGTGAAATGTATTTCCATCGAACACAAGCTCGGCATTCATGCCAGCCCGACCTGCGTGATGCAATACGGCGACGCGGGTGGCGCAGTGGGTTATCTGGTGGGCGAGCCGAATCGCGGGCTGGAATACATGTTCACCATGATGAACCACGCGCGGCTCGCGGTGGGACTGGAAGGCGTGGCGGTGGCCGAGCGCGCCTATCAGCACGCGCTCGACTACGCGCGCACGCGTGTGCAGGGACGTGAGGTCGGTCAACGTAGCGGCGACCGCGTGACTATTATTCATCATCCGGATGTGCGGCGCATGCTGATGGGTATGAAATCGCAGATTGAGGCCATGCGCGCACTGGCTTATTTTTCGGCTGCGTTGCTGGATAAAGCCAAGCACCATCCCGACGCCGCTGAAAAGCGCCGCCATCAGGCGCTGATCGATTTGCTCATCCCGGTGGTCAAGGCGTGGTGTACCGAGCAGTGCGTGGAGATCGCTTCCACCGGCGTGCAGATACACGGCGGCATGGGCTTTGTCGAAGAAACCGGCGCCGCGCAGTATTTGCGCGATGCGCGCATCACCACCATTTATGAAGGCACCACGGGCATACAGGCGAATGATCTGGTGGGCCGCAAAGTGGGTTATGAAAAAGGCGCGACCGCGCTGGCGGTGATTGCCGAGATGCGTCAGACCAGCGTGGCGCTGGCATCCGGCGAGTTGGCCGCCATTGGCAACGCGCTCGCCGGCGGCATTGATGCGCTGGACGAAGCGACACGCTGGATCGTCGAGACATTTCCGAAAAATCCGAACGCCGTGTTCGCGGTTGCGGTGCCGTATCTCAAATTGTTCGGCACGGTGGGCGGTGGCTGGATGATGGCGCGCGCG
>JAYVQD010000055.1:0-11666 GCA_043777275.1 Nitrosomonadales bacterium | reverse complement strand
ATCAAACGTCCGCCCGTCTCTTTTCATAAACAGTTTGATCGACGTGCCGCTCGAAAGTTCCACAATTGTCGCCTTAATTATCGACTAGTGAGTAAGTGAACAGCATTGGGTAGAGTCTTGCTTCTATCGGAGTCATTGAAGTCATCGGGAGCAGTGGGTTGCCGGATACGAGTACTGACTTGGATAAGCTGCCGCGCTTTGAAGCCGTGGTGCTGGTGCACCTCGACGCGGCGTACAACCTCGCGCGCTGGCTGACGCGCGACGCGTCCGGCGCGGACGATGCCGTGCAGGAGGCGTGTTTGCGCGCATTTCGTTTTTTCGACAGCCTTAGCACCCCAAGCGGGTCCAGCCCCAAGGCATGGCTGATGGCGATTGTGCGTAATGCGTGCCTTGATTGGCTGAAAGATCAGCGCGTGCGCGGCGCCGATGAATCGTATGACGAAGACGTGCATACCGCGAGCGAGGTGGAATCCACCGAAAGCGCGGTGGCGCGCACCGCCGACGCGCGCTGGCTCCACCAAAGTCTTGCCACCCTGCCGCGCGAGTACCGCGAAGTGCTGGTGCTGCGCGAACTGGAAGAATTGTCGTACAAAGAAATCAGCGCAGTCGTCGGCGTGCCCATCGGCACCGTGATGTCGCGCTTGTCACGCGACCGCGACTTGCTGCAACAGCGGCTGCTGCAATCCCGTGAAAGGAAAAGATCGTGAACTGCGCGCGGTTACAACAAGTGCTCGACGCTCACATTGACGGCGAGCTGGATCACACCACCACCGGCGAGATCGCCGCGCATCTGGCGCAATGCGCCGCCTGTGCCGCACTGCGCGATCAACGCAGCGCGTTAGGTCAGGAACTGCGCACACACGCACCGTACTTCACAGCGCCGGCAACACTTGCGCCCGCGCTGATGCGCGCGCTCACGCAAACCGCAGTGGTGCCAGTGGTGCCACTGGTACCAGTGGTAGCAGTGGCACCAATGCCGCACGCCGGTCGGCTGTCATGGTCATGGCTGCCCGCGACGGCATTTGCCGCCGTGGCGGCGTTGGCAGGATTGGCCGGCGGCTACTGGCTGGCGCAGCCGCAGCCGGATCACCCCTTGCGCGATCCTGCGGTGACGAGCCACGTCGCCGCACTCGCGCCCACGCGCCCGTTGATACAAGTGGCCTCCAGCGACCGCCACACGGTGAAGCCGTGGTTTCAAGGCAAGATTGATTTCGCGCCGCCGGTAAAAGACCTGGCCGGCGAAGGCTTTGTACTGATGGGCGGGCGCCTCGACCGGGTGGCCGACAAGCCTGCGGCGGCGGTGGTGTACCAGGTACGCAAGCACGTGATCAACTTGTTTGTATGGCGTGCCGCCGAGCGCGCGCCGGACGCCATTGCCACCGCCAACGTGCGCGGCTTCAGCGTCACCACCTGGGCCGCCGACGGCATGCGCTTCGCCGCGGTGTCGGATGTGGATGCGCGCGAGCTGACGCGGTTTGCGCAGTTGGTCAGTGTACCGTAAATGCGTCACGTGATCGTGTATCAGCGCACTGACGCAAAATTTTACGACTATTTAGCAATTTCCCATCGGCGCTATAGGCGACCTTTGAGCGAAGCAGTAATCCGCCCGCGTGTGCGCAACCGCACACGCTGTCTATGCTGAACCTCACAGTTAATCCAGAAACCCTGGGGCCGGAAGCAGCCCAAGCAGCCCAAGCAACTCAAGCGGGCTCACCAAATCGAATGCCGACGCCCGCCATAGCTTGCACCGCCGCGGGTCCCCATCGCCGGGCGATTTCGTCGCCGGTGGATGCCGCGTGGTAGACGGCGTCCTGCTGATCGCCGGGTTCAGGCTGTATCATCACCAGCAAACGCCCCAGCTCATTGCCCACGTTTTTAAAGTCTCGATACACACCCGCGGGCACGGATACAAAATCCAGCGGCTCCAGCACGGTGGAGAACTGCCCCTCGTCCCCCCAGATGATTTCAAAGCGGCTTTGCACACAAAAGAAGTTTTCCACCGATGCAGTATGCTTGTGCAGACCGGCACTGTCGCCCGGCGGGCATTCGGCCAGCGTGATGGTCAAGCCGGGCGCGCCTTTGACGGGTGCCACTTTGCTGCGACCTTCCCAGCCCAGCGGCGACATGATCGGCATGACCTTATCCGGCGACATCATCAGCATGGCCTCTTGCGGAATGCCGTTGGCGGCATTCATGGAATCTTTGTAGGGGACCAGCTTTGCATAGCGCGCCACGCGCTGGGGAATGGTGTCATCAATGGGGTTGTGTCGGGGCATGGCAAAAACTCCTCGGGTTGAAAATTTAATGTCGGAATACGTCCGTTAGCTTTCAAGGCCGCCCATTTAACGGGCGCATGCCATTGGGGGAATTTTCCTGCTGTCGGGCATGCGGCGGATCAAGAGACAAGCCGCGGTCTCACTTGTCCGCGTTGCTTTGCTGCTCGGTGCGTTTCTGCATCGCCTGTGCGGCTTCTTCCATTTTTTGGTCGACCATTTCTTTGGTTTTTTTACCGGCCTCAAGTTCCTGTTTTTTGATCGCCGCGCTGGTGGCCGCTGTGCTCGCTACTTCAACGCCGCAGCCGGCCAGCGCAAAAACGCAAATCATGCATGACAAAATCTTCATTGTTGATCCTACAAAATATTGTTTAAAAACAAATACTTATACATAATCACTGGCGCTATCGCACCGGCGACAACAACTTCAGATCGATCACAGCACCCATCGCCATATAACCCAGCCGGTTCGGATGCAGTTTGTCGCCTTTGCCGCCGGTGGTGTTGTCGGGCACGAATTCCGCGCGCATTTCGCCGGTTTGCGAATCCGTCACTACCTTGTCGAAATCCGCGACGCCGTCGAACACGCCCGAGGTGCGGATGAATTCATTCAACTGGCGGCGCTTGTCGTCCTGCTCCTTAAACCCATGCGCGGGGCTGCTTGCGCCCAGCGCGGATACGGCTGTCGCGCCGATCACGCGCACACCGGGTATGCGCGCGCGGATGCGTGCCACACCTTCGCGCATGCCTTTTTCCACGGCTTCTGCCGTGGCGTTGCCGTTGCGGCTGAAATCGTTGGTGCCTTCCAGCCAGATCACGGCTTTCACGCCCGAGAGCGTCAGCACATCGCGCTCCAGCCGCGCCAGCGCCGACGGCCCGCCCGCGAAGGGTGGAAGGGGTTTGGGCGGCGGATACACTGCCGGCCCCACCACCTGATTGCCGCCGATGCCGGCGTTCACCACCGCGACGCGATTGCCGTAGGCGTTACGCAAGCGGCGATCCAGCACATCGGGCCAGCGGTCATCGCCGTTAATTGTTGACGCCGTGCCGTCGGTGATCGAATCACCGAACGCCACCACGGCATAGGCATTGTCGTCACCCCGCATGTCCAGCGCGTCCATGAAAAACCACGCGGCAGTGGCAAACGGAAACGCGCCCTCGGCTTCTTCATTGCCTTTCGCTCCCGCGCCCGGCCACGTCACATACGACGATTGCAGCGCCTTGGCATGCCAGGTCATCGGCCCGCTTTCGCCCACCACATGAAAACTCACCGCGAGTTTGCGTCCCGCAAGATCATTCGCCGCCGCATCGCGCACAAACGGCAGCGCCACCGCGTCGCTCCACACCGATAGGCCCGGCGCTACGGTAACGCTCGCCTTGCCGCCAAACGTAACCGCGCGATTGGTGCCGGCCGTAATCTCAGCGCCGGAATTTTGCAGGCCGACATACACGCCATCAAAGGTTACCGGCTTGGCGCCCAGCGCGTTGCTCATGCGGATGCGTGTCTCGCGTCCCCACAGCGTCGGCCGCACGATCAGGCGGAACGACTGATCGCGCGCGCCCGCTTCCGGCGCCGGAAACACACGGCTCATGTCCGGCATCGCCGACGGATTGCCGATCGGATACGGCCCCTGAATGGATGCCGCCCAGCTCACCACCCACTTCTGGCTGGATGAAGTTGGATCACCCACGCTGGCACACGCGGTCAAAAGAAAAATGGCCCATAGCGACAGCAGACGCATACTTGTTCTCCCTGTTCAAAATATTTTCGATGACCCGGCTAATCCAGCCGCTTGGCCAGCCCCAACTCCTTCAGCACATCGCGCAACTCGACATGCACGCCGTCAAGATAACGCATCGTATCGCGGCTGTTACGATAATCACCATCCCAATGATTCGCATCCAGCGTTTCTTTCCAATGCGCATCGCGCGACACTTTTTCCAGCGCCTCATCCCAGAACGCGATTTGCTCCGCGCTCAAGCCCTTCGGCGCCCATAGTCCGCGCCAGGTGTTGAAGGTGCCGGCGATGCCCTGCTCCTTCCACGTGGGTATGGTCGCGAACGGGCCGGTCAATCGTTTGTCGGACGTCACCGCGATAATGCGCACGCGCCCCGCTTCAAGATGTTTGGTCAGCGGCCCGACGCTGCCCATGTGCAGATCGATGTGGCCGCCGAGCAGCGCGGTGAGCGATTCGCCTGACGATTGAAACACCGGCGTTTTCAACTTGCGCGTATCCGCGCCCGCCGCGCGCGCGGCGAGCACATAGGCGATATGGTTGTTGCCGCCGATGGCGGTGACACCTGCCGATAACGACGATGCGTCTTTTTTCAAACGCTCAATCAAATCGCGGCCATTCATGAGCGGCGAATCCGCACGCACCGCGAAGCCGATGAAATCGCCGATCATCACCGCCAGCGGGGTGAAGTCACGATGTCGCAGCGGGCTGCTGCCGACGATGTAATTCAATTGCTGCGTGATCGACACTACCGCCATGGCGTGCGGGTCGTTCAGTTTCTGATGCAGATAGTTGAGTGCCACGGTGCCGCCGCCGCCCGTTTTGTTGACCACCACGCCGGCGGCAGGCGTTAACTTGCGCTCCTGCCACACGCGCTGCAACAAGCGGCCCACGGCGTCATTGCCGCCGCCGGGTGCATTGGGAACGACGATCTCGATGGGGTTGATGGGCCTCCAGTCGGCAGACATCGCTGGCGAACCGAGCAAAAAAACAATCGACAGCAGCCGGCGCATCGCTTACCTCCTGATGGACTTTCTGGGTTGATTGATGACAACTCGGTGCTATCATAATTGCAATCTGGTTTAACGGCCATTGTGCCGATACACCGGCACGGCGTAACCATTCACACGCAAGGAACCCCATGCCCATCACCGTTCGCCCACTCACACCCGTGTTCGGCGCGGAGATTACCCATGTCGATCTCACGCGCGCGCTCGATGACGCGACTTTCGCCGAGGTGGAAAACGCTTTCGAGACCTATTCGGTGCTGGTGTTCCCCAAACAGAATCTCAACGACGAAAGCCAGATCGCGTTCAGCAGCCGCTTCGGCGCGCTGGAAACCACGCAGGGCCACATCGCCAATAACTTTAGCGTCAAACAGGTGTCGGTGATATCCAATCTCGATCCGCACGGCAAGCTGATGGCCGCTGACGATCCGCGATTGATTTATCGTCTCGGCCAGCGCAACTGGCATTCCGACAGCTCGTTTAAAAAAGTACCCGCCAAAGCCTCGCTGCTGCACGCGCGCCGGCTGCCACCCGACAGCAACGAATGCGGCCAGACGCAATTCGCCAGTCTGCGCGCGGCGTACGACGCGCTGCCGAAAACACGCAAACGCGAAATCGAAAACATGGCCGCGATTCATCACTATGCCTACTCGCGCCGCAACACCGGCATCCAGATTACCAACACAGAAGAAGACAAACGCTTTCCGCCGGTGGCGCAGGCGATGGTGCGCAGCAATCCGGTGAATGGCCGCAAGGCGCTGTATGTCGGCTCGCACGCGTCGCACATACGCGAGCTGCCCGAAGAGGAAGGCCGCGCGCTGCTCGCCGAGCTGCTCGAACACGCCACCCGCGACGAGCTGACGTATATGCATCACTGGCAGGTGGGCGATCTGGTGATGTACGACAATCGCGCCGCGCTGCATCGCGCGCGGCCCTATGCCATCACCGAGCATCCGCGTATCCTGCATCGAACTACCGTCGCGGGCGATGGCCCGACGGTTCAATAAACCACACCTTCAACAAGGAATCGTCATGGCTGAACCTGTCATTGCACAAAAAGCACCGTATCCCGTTGAACTCGCGCCCGGCGATTACTGGTGGTGCGCCTGCGGCCAGTCGAAGAAGCAGCCTTTCTGCGACGGCACGCACAAGACCACCGAATTCACGCCGAAAAAATTCACCATCACGCAGACCGAAACCAAAAAACTTTGTGGCTGCAAGCACACCAAGAACGCGCCGTTTTGCGATGGCACGCACAAGTCGCTGTAATGGTACGCCGCCCTATTCGAAAATATTGTAAGTATTTGTTTTTATTTAGTTTTTTAACAACGGAGAAATCATGTTAAGTCCCACCGAACAACGCCACCGCATGCGCGCCATCCTCACCGGAAACCAATGCCTCTCGCCCGCCAGTGTTTACGACGGCCTGTCGGCGCGCATCGCGCAGGACGTGGGCTACACGCTCGGCATTCTGGCGGGCTCGGTGTCGTCGAACAGCACGCTCGCCTCGCCCGATTTGATTGTGCTCACGCTCACCGAATTTGCCGACCAGATCCGCCGCATCATGCGCGCCTCGGATATTTCGTTGCTGGTGGATGCCGATCACGGCTACGGCAATGCACTGAATGTGATGCGCACGGTGATCGAGTGCGAGCACGCGGGCGTGTCGGCGATGAGCATTGAAGACACGCTGCTGCCGATTTACTTTGGTCAGGAAAAAGACACGTTGATTTCCACGTCCGAAATGGTCGGCAAGTTAAAAGCCGCCGTCGCTGCGCGCAAAGACCCCACCACAGTCATCGCGGGCCGCACCGCCGCGCTGAAAGTCGAAGGCCTTGAAGGCACGTGTGCGCGTGCCAAAGCCTACGCGGCGTGCGGCGTGGATTGCATTTTTGTGGTCGGCGTGGAATCGCTCGATCAGGTCAAGGCCGTGCATGAGGCATCGAAGCTGCCGATCATCGTCGGCTCCGCGCCGGCGTCGATCAAGCGCGAGGAATTTTTCGCCGCCGGCGCGCGTGTGCTGCTACAAGGCCATCAGCCGTTGGCGGCTGCGGTAAAAGTGCTGCGCGAGGTGTACTCGCACCTTTATAGCGGCGGCGCGGCAGCGGACCTCAAGTCCAAAATCGCCTCGAACGAAGAGATGGACAAGATGACGCACAACGGCGAATACAAAGAATGGATCAAGTCGTTCATGAAGTGAGGCCCCTGCGCGCATCCGGTTTCAGCCATCAGGCACAGCGCGGTGGATGAAACCGTCCTGCGTGCCATGGCCAAGTGGCCGAACGTGCCCGCGGTCTATGGCTGGTTGGCGCTGGATCGCCGTGGCAACTGGCTGATCCAGCGCGAGACCATCGGCAATGCGGCGCTGAATGCTTTTATCAGCCGCAACTACCTGCACGACGACGCGGGCTGCTGGTATTTTCAGAACGGCCCGCAGCGCGTGTTTGTTGATCTGGATTACACGCCGTTGGTTTATCGCGTGACCAGCGCGGTGACAGCACCGCTCGTATTGGCCACGCACATCGGTGATGCAGCCAACACCTTGCTCGGGGCGTGGATCGACGAGCAAGGCGCCGTGTTGATTGATACCGATCGCGGCATCGGCATCGTGCATGACCATGACCTTGATCCGCTGCTGCTCCACTCCATCATCGACGTCAACGGCAATGTGATCGAAGAAAGCGCGTTCGATGAACTGCTGGCGCTGATCGAACACCAGCGTCCGATACCGTTGTGGCTGAAGTTCCGCGACAGTAATATCCGCTTTGAACCCATCCGCAGCGCAGACGTGCCGAAACGATTCGGCTACGATCCGCACCCATCGCTAAACGCTACCGCATAAGGACCCGCATGCCTTCCACCGAAGCTACTTTGATGGACAAATGCATGAAAGCCTGGCGCTTTCTGTATCGCCGTGGATTCATTGAAGGCTTCGGCCACATCAGCGTACGCCTGCCGGGCACCGACACCTATATGCTCACGCGGCACTCGCTCGGCCGCGTGATCGTGCCCGACGACATGCTGGTCTACGACATGAGCGGCAAGCAGCTCGCCGGCAAGGGCGACCGTCCCGGCGAAGCACCGATTCATCACGAAATTTTTCGCGCGCGGCCCGACGTCAACAGCATCATTCACTATCACGGCATGCATGCCACCGCGTTCACCACCAGCGCCGAACACACCCTGCGGCCCATACACCTGATGGGCACACTGTTCGCCGACGGCCTGCCGATTTACAAAGACCCGCGTCTGGTCAGCACCACCGAGCGCGGCGTGGCGCTCGCCACGGCACTCGGCTCGCATCGCGCGGCGCTGCTGTATGCGCACGGCGGCGTGGTCACCGGCGGCGACATCGAAGAATGCGTCACCGGCGCTTTTTTCCTCGAAGAAAACGCGCATCGCGCCTACCTGTCCTGCACGTTGGGCAAGCCGCAATGGATTGAGCCGCAGATGGCACAAGACGCCGCCGCGGAACTGATCCGCACGCGCGGGCCGATGCGGCGCGTGTGGGCGATGGTGGAAATCGAGGGCGTTGAATAAATTGCATCCGGTATGAAGCCGCTCGCGGAATTTCCAATCGATGCGTGGCGCGCCATCAAAGGCGTGCTGTGCGATATCGACGACACGTTAAGCACCGAAGGCCGCATCACCGCCGAGGCCTACGGCGCAATGGAGCGCTTGCAGCAAGCCGGGCTGCGGGTGATTCCTGTCACAGGGCGGCCCGCCGGTTGGTGCGACGCCATTGCGCGCCAGTGGCCGGTGGATGGCGTGGTGGGTGAAAACGGCGCGTTTTATTTTCGCTACGACAACGCTGCGCACAAAATGCGGCGACATTTTGTGACTGATGCCGCGACGCGTGCGGCACATCGCTCGCGGCTGGCACAAATAGGCCATGACATCCTCAAAGCCGTGCCCGGCGCCGCCATCGCCGCCGATCAACTTTATCGCGAGACCGATCTGGCGATTGATTTTTGTGAGGACGTGCCGCCGCTGCCGCCATCCGCCGTCGACGACATCGTGCTGCGCATGGAAAAGCACGGCCTCACCGCGAAGGTGAGCTCAATACACGTCAACGGCTGGTTCGGCCATTACGACAAACTCAGCATGACAAAAATTCTCATGCGCGAAATGTTCACGGTTGATCTGGACGCCGCACGCGAGGCGTATGTGTTCGTCGGCGATTCACCCAACGATGCGCCGATGTTTCGGTTTTTCCCGCATGCGATCGGCGTCGCCAATATTCATGACTTTGGCGCGCGCGTGGAACACCTGCCCGCCTACGTTAGTGTCAATCGTTGTGGTGCGGGTTTTGCTGAAGCAGCAGAATGTCTGCTGGCCGCAATATCATCGTAAGTATTTTTTTTTAAAGGATAATTAGTATGATTGATCTACGCAGCGATACGATTACCCGCCCCACCGAAGCGATGCTCGAATCGATGCGCGAAGCCAGCTACGGCGACGATTCGCGCGACGGCGATGAAACGGTAATGCAGCTCGAAGCGCTCGCCGCCGCACGCACCGGCAAGGAAGCGGGCGCGTTCATGCCCAGCGGCACCATGACCAATCTGGTTGCCGTGCTCGCACACGCGCAGCGAGGCAGCGAAGTGTTGCTGGAACAAGGCGCACATATACTCACTTCGGAGCTGGGCGGCGTCGCCGGGTTGGTGGGCGCGTTTCACCGCGGCATAGCCGGCACGCGCGGCGCAATGGATATCGACGTGCTGCGCGAAAAAATTCGTCCGATGACGCGCAACAATATCGGCACGTCGCTGGTGTGCATGGAAACCACGCACAATCAAGCCGGTGGTGCGGTGCTGCCGCTGGCGCATATGCAGGCGGTGCATGCGCTGGCGCGAGAACACGGCGTGCCAGTGCATACCGACGGCGCGCGCTTGTTCAATGCGGCAATGGCGCTGGGGGTGGGCGCGAGTGACATCGCGCAGCACACCGACTCGATTTGTTTTTGCGTGTCGAAAGGATTGTCCGCGCCGGTGGGTTCGGTGCTGTGCGGCAGCACGGCGTTTATCGAACGCGCACGGGCGTTTCGTCGCATGGTCGGCGGCAATATGCGCCAGGCGGGGCCGCTGGCTGCCGCCGGCATCATCGCGCTGGATACGATGGTGGATCGATTGAAGGAAGATCACGCCACGGCCAAACAACTGGCGCAAGGATTGCATCACATCGATGCGCGTCTGCTCGATCCGCGTGATGTCGAAACCAATCTCGTGCGCATGGATGTCAGCGCGAGCGGACGCACGGCTGCGCAGTGGTCTGACGATCTCAAACAGAAAGGCGTGCGTGTCAGCGCCGCGTCTGCGATGACGCTGCGCTTTGTGACGCACCGGCATATCGGCAACGCGGATGTTGATGCGGCAGTCAGTGCTGTGGCGTCGCTGTGGATGAAAACTTAATCAGGGGGCTTTATGAAAAATTGTTTAAAAACAAATACTTACATTATTTCTCTGTGGCTGTCTTTGGCGGCTGCCGGCGCCTTCGCAGCGGGGATGGAGCCGGCATGGTCGCTCGCGCAAAAAGAAACGCCCGCCTTGATGGACACGCTGAAAACGCTGACCGCGATTGAATCCGGCAGCCGCGAACTCGAAGAACTCGACAAGATCGCCAACGTGCTTGCCGCGCGTTTGCGTGCTCTCGGCGGCAAGGTGGAGTTGATCGAACCCGTCGAGGCCGACACGGTGCGTCTGTCCGACACGCCCGAAAAAATCGGCAAGATGGTGAAAGCTACTTTCACCGGAACCGGCAGCAAAAAAATTCTGCTGATGGCGCACATGGACACGGTCTACCCGCGCGGCATGGCGACGCAGCAGCCGTTTCGCATCGACGGCGATCGCGCCTACGGGCTGGGCATCGCCGACAACCGCCACGGCATCGCGGTGATTCTGCATTCGATTGCGATGTTGAACGCGATGAATTTCCGCGACTACGGCGCGATCACGGTATTCATCAACGCCGACGAGGAAATTGGCTCGCCCGGCTCGCGCAATCATCACACACGGCTGGGCGCCGAACACGATGCGGTGATGTCGTTCGAGGGTGGCGGCAATGACAAAGACGATCGCGTGCGGCTCGCCACCAGCGGCCACGCGCTGGCGCTGCTGACGGTGCGCGGGCGCGCCTCGCATGCGGGTTCCGCGCCGGAAAAAGGCGTCAATGCGCTGGACGAACTCGCACATCAGATACTGCAAATGCGCGATCTGTCCGATCCGAAAACCGGCGTGAAAGTAAACTGGACGCTGGCGCGCGCCGGACTCGTTTTCAATATGATTCCGCCGGGCGCGCAGGCTACGGGTGATGTGCGCGTGGCGCGTATTGCCGATTACGACGGCATCGAGCAGAAGCTGAAGGAGCGCGTCAAAAACAAACTGCTGCCCGAGGCGCATGTCGAGTTAGTGCTCGAACGCCGCTTCCCGCCACTGGAGCCGAAGCCGACCTCACGTGTATTAAGCAAGCACGCGCAGTCGATCTACGCCGAGATCGGCAAAAAGCTCAACGTAGTGGAAGACTCCGCCGGCGGCTTCACTGACGCCGCCAATGCCTCGCTCAAAACCACAGCGCCGGTGATCGAAGGTTTTGGTTTGCACGGCTTCGGCTCGCACACCACCAACGCGGAATATATTGTGATGAGTTCCATT
>JAYVQD010000054.1:0-2975 GCA_043777275.1 Nitrosomonadales bacterium | reverse complement strand
TTAGACATGGATCAACTCTGGGATTTGACTGAATATGACTGTAGTACACATCCGACAGATCATCCAGCAAAATTTAAGTCCGACAGGCTGCTAGCGCGCTCATTTTAATGCATCTTTATAGTTTTATCTAAAAAAACAAATACTTATACATAGTCATATCAGTTTTCAAGGTAACCGACCACTCACGTCCACGGCATCAGTGAAGCATGTATCACCCCCGGCACGCCCTGATTACCAACCGACTTGATCGCCAGATCCACATCCTTCAACCCAAACCGGTGGGTAGTAATTTTCTCCAGTGGAAAGCGCCGCGAGGCAATTTGCTGCAGCGCGAGTTCACACGCCTGGTAGCTATGGCCACGCGCGCTGTGCATGGTGATGAACTTCACCGTGAATTTTTCGAGTGGGAAATTTGGAAACGTCGCCAGTTCGCCCTGCGCTACCAATACACCGGCCTTGCGTTTCAATGCGTCGATGGCGAGCAGCATCGGCTTCGTACCCGCACCCGCAGTGCAGTCGAGCGCGACATCCACGCCGCGGTCGTTGGTGATTTCCATGATGCGTCCAAGCACGTTTTCTTCATCGACGTCGATGACGTGATCGGCGCCGAGCGCCTTGGCCGCTTCCAGGCGCGCAGCATCCTTCGAGGTGCCGGTGACGATCACCAATGACGCGCCTGCCTGCTTGCAGATCACCGTCTGCGACAGCCCTTGCTGTCCCGGCCCCTGGATCAGCACCGTCGAGTTGTAGCCCACGCCGCCGTCGAACAGCGACCATTCGACGCCGTTGGCCATGGGCGTCACCAGCCCCGCCAGTTCCGGCGTGACGCCCTTGGGCACGTGATGCAGCACCGCGTTCCACGGCAGGTAAACATACTGCGCGAAGCCGCCCCACAGATGCGGCGCTTTTTGCGCCGAGGTGTAGCCGTAGCGGATGGCATCGGGATTGGTGCGCCAATTGGTGTTCTCGCAATGGCGGTACTGCCCGGCATGGCACCACTCGCACTGGCCGCACGACACGTAGTGCTCGACGAACACCAGGTCGCCTTCCTTGAAACCCTTGCGCCGCGTGAACTCGCGCCCCGCCTTGGCGATGATGCCGATGTTCTCGTGCCCCATGATGGTGGGCTTGTCGTTGGGCGGATGCGCGTAGAGTTTGACATCGGTACCGCAGATGCCGGCAACCTCCATCTTCAGCAGCGCGCTATCGGCGGGAATATCCGGCATGGGATATTCGCGGACTTCGGTCTTGCTCGGGCCGACTCTTACTGCTGCCAGTACTTTTTCCATGTTGGTGTTCCTTGCAGTAATCCTGATTCTGGCAACTATCGTATCGATCAACTCCCTCCCTGTCGTTCCCGCGTAGGCGGGAACGACAGCGGAAGTTTTGCGCTCAGCGATACAACTCCGGATACTTCGCGCGCACCCGGGCCGCAAGCTCAGGCGAGCTTTCGCACACTTTGGGAAAGGTATCGATCGTTTCGTAGGGACGGCAGGCATCGATCACCATGCGCGAGTTGTAGAGTTTTGAATAGTCGTTCACCAGCGTATCGAGGCGCGACGACCAGCAGTGATCGAGCACTGTCGTGCGCGACTTCGGGTCGCAGCGAGTGCCCATCGCCCAGATCACGTCGTGTATGTCGGTGGGGTCGATGTCGTCGTCCACCACCACGATCCAGCGGCTGATATAGCCGACCGAGGCGACCTGCGAGGCCACCAGCCCCACCTGCGTCGAGTGGCCGAAGTAACGCTGCTTCACCGACACCACGCAGAAGGTGCGCCCCGCGCCGGCCTGATGCAGCCACGCGCCGCGCACATCGGGTATGCCCGCGCCTTCCAGCGCATCGAGCAGCGCCGCCGAGCGCAAAAAGCAGCGTTCGAACAAATGTGAGTGCGGCGGCTTCTGGCTCGCCGCGCAGGTAAGTATCGGGTTGTTGCGGTGGTAGATGCGCTTGATGTGAATCAGCGGCTCCTCCTTCGCCTCGCCCGCGTAGTAGCCGTGCCATTCGCCGAACGGACCTTCGAGCGTGGTTTCGTTCATCGAGATTTCACCTTCGAGCACGATTTCCGAGCGCGCGGGAAACGGCAGTCCGGTAACCTCGCCTTCGATCAATTCCATCGGGCGATCCATCAGGCCGCCCGCCCATTCATATTCGGGCATGGTGTCGGGCATGGTGTAACCCGCCGCGAGGTAGGTCACCGGATCGCAGCCGACGATGATCACCACCGGACACGACTTGCCCGCTTTCAGATACTTGTCGCGATGAATGCGCCCTTGCTTGCCGTTGGAGATGTACGAGGAACAGGTATTCGGGCTTTTCACCTGCACGCGATAAGTGCCGACATTGATGCGGCCAGTATCGGGATCGCGCGTCACCACACCGCAGGCAGTGCCGATGTAGCGCCCGCCGTCATCTTCATGATGTACGGGAACCGGCAACCGCAGCATGTCGATGTCGCCATCGCGGAAAATGTTTTCCAGCACCGGACCTTCCTTCACGATTTTGGGCGGAATACGCTTGAAGGTTTTCTTGATCTGCTTGCGGAAATGGTCGAGCATCTCCTTGCGATTGTCGGAGAGCGACGGCTCCATGCCGAGCACCAGCGACAGACGGTACGGCGAACCGAACATGCCGTAGGCGCAACGGTGGCCGCGCGCATAATCGGGAATATCGTCGAACAACAGCATCGGCGCTTTCTCGACTTTCTGCCGGTACAGCACTTCGGTAACCGCGCCGAGCTCGCGATCCCAGTGCGCATTGTTGATCTGCGCGAGTTCGCCGCGCTTGTCGACCGCGGCAATGAACTCGCGCAGGTCGTTCTGGATGGTGGCTTCGGTGCTGCTCATGTTTCACTCCCTTGAAAGATTCACCTTACTATAGGGCATCTCTAAAAATTCACTATTTCTGAGGCAAATATTGTAAGCGATCGAAGAACTCATGCGTTAAGAGAAGATGGTCCCGATAGAGAGAGCGA
>JAYVQD010000053.1:0-2977 GCA_043777275.1 Nitrosomonadales bacterium | reverse complement strand
CTTTGAGTTCCATGGGGAAAATCCTTGATATTTTTAAGCACGCATTAGGCGGGCCGTCGTAGCCCTCCTATCAATACGCCACTTTCTTGAGATCCTTGAAATACTGCGGATGGCTTTTTTCGATTTTCATCATGTAATCGACCAGCACCACCTTCGGCAGATCGAGTCGCTTGTCGGCTTTGCTCGAACCCAATTGGATCAACGATTCCTGCGCGGCGTTGAATGCGGCCATGTTGATTTTGGAAATGCGCGGATCGTAGCTGAGGTGTTGAATCGCTTTTTTGGTAATTTCAACGTCAACACCCGGCACCGCCTTGGCAAACAGGTCTATCGCTTCGGCGCGATGCGTGCGGGTGTAGTGTGCAGACGCCGCCAGGCCCAGCGCGAACTTCTCGACCAGATCGGGTTTCGACTTGATGGTCTCGTCCTGGAAAGTCGACACCATCATGTACGACAAGTAGCCGCCGCCGCGCTTGACCAGGTAGGACCCCGGCACCCTGGACAATATCTGCATGTTCCACGGCTCAAACGACACCACGGCATCGACCTTGCTTGCTCTTGAGCGCATTGACGATTTCGGTACCGGATTTGACGATTTTCAACCGTACGTCCAGACCGTGCTCTTTGAAAATGCCCTTCTGCGCACCGACGATCATCGGCAAGTGGCCCAGATTGTCGACCACTACAAAATCGAGTACCGGCGCCGGCACCGGCGCTGGTACCTGAGCGAGCGCCGCCGACACCATGCATGACGCAACGAATGCGCCCACTGCTTTCAATGCCAATATTAGACGCCGCATGTCTGCTCTCCTTCGGCAAGTGAATGAATTGCGTTTTACTTCGCCAGTCCCAGATCAATCAAAAACGCCTTCAGCACCGCCTGATCGCGCTCCAGAAACTTCATCGTCTCGGCGCGATTCATGAACTCACTGACCCAGAAATTGGCTTCGACTTCCTTTTTCCATTCGGCGGATTCCGTAAAACGTTTGAGTATTTCCTCCCAGAAAGCCACTTGCGCGGATGTCATGCCTTTGGGGCCGACCATCGTGCGCCAGTTGGATACCACTGCGTCGTAGCCCTGCTCGCGCCACGTCGGTGTGTCAGCCAGAATACCGCCGAGTCGATTTGGCGCACCGACGGCGAGTATGCGCACCTGCCCGTTTTTCATCAGCGATGCGCCGAACGCCGCGGTGATCGGCACCACGTCTATATGCCCGCCGAGCATCGCCGTACTCGCTGCGCCGCCCGACTGAAAGATGACGTTGCGCAAGGACTTCACATCCGTCCCACCCGCCTTGAGTGCCGCCGCCACGCCCTGATGATTCGGCCCGCCAAGGCTGGTGGCAATGCCGAAACTCAGTGACGCGGGGTTCTTCGCAATACGCTCGACCAGATCGCGCCCGCTCTTCAAAGTCGAGCCGGGCAGCACGGTAACGCACACGTATTCGCCGAACAGATGCGCCACCGGCGTCATCTCGGTATAGCTCGGCCCGCGCCCGCTGATGTTATTGGTGAGCAGCGCCTTGGAGCCGAGCACGACGTAATGCCCGTCGCCGGGATGCTGGTTAAGATACGCATAAGCCACCGCGCTGCCGCCGCCCGGCTTGTTGTTAATCGACACCGGCACGGTGAAGTCTTTACGTTCCTGCATCACGTTCAACATGATACGGATGATGCGGTCCGCGCCGCCGCCGGGTGCGTTGGTGGCAATGATCTCGACCGGCTTGTCGGGCTTCCATGCCTGCGCGTGCGCGGCACTGGTGGACACGGCTGTGAACAACGCCAGCAGCGGCATAAGCCAAAGCGGCAATCGGTGACACACAGCGTTCGACTCAACATTCACTGTCATGGCGGGAATCCCTATTCAAACTGGCTGGTTGGAAAATTTACGCCGATATGCGGGTGAGCGCCAGCGCTCCATGGTTGCGTTTACTCAGGCTGGATGCCCGCATCCCTGATGACCTTTGCCCATTTGCGCACTTCGCCGCGTATCAGCACGGCAAATGCCGCGGGCGATGCGCTGGGCGACGGGTCCGCGCCGTCATCCACGAAGCGCTTGCGCACGCCCGCATCGTTTACCGCGCGCACCACATTCGTATGCAGCAGCGTGACGATGGCGCGCGGCGTGCCGGTCGGGGCGAGCACACCAAACCAGGTTACGGCGTCGTAACCGGGCAAACCGGCTTCGGCGATGGTGGGTATTTCCGGCGCGCCCGGCGAGCGCTTGGCGCTGGTGACGCCGTAGGCACGCAGCTTGCCCGCTCGCACGTGCGGCAGGCTGGACAAAATATTCGCCGCCATCAGCGGCACGTGACCCGCGATAATATCCACCAGCGCCGGGCCCGCGCCCTTGTAGGGCACATGTGTCATTTTTAATCCCGCGCTGCTGACAAAAAATTCCATCATCAAGTGCGGCATACTGCCCACGCCCGCCGAGGCGAATTGCATCTGGCCGGGACGCGACTTGATGTGCGCAATGAGTTCCTTGACGTTGGCTGCGGGCAACGACGGATTCGACACCAGCAAATTAGGCACGATCACGGTCATCGCAATCGGCGCGAAATCACGCTCGATGTCGAACGGCACTTTTTTCATCAGCGACGCGTTACTGGTGAGTGACGCCACCGCCGCAGTCAGCGTGTAGCCGTCGGGCGCGGCGCGCGCGCCGAGTTCAGCGCCAATGTTGCCGCTGGCGCCGCCACGATTGTCGATGACGATTTGCTGGCCGAGAAACTCGGACAATTTGGGCATCACCATGCGCGCGGCCAGGTCGGTGCCGCCGCCCGGCGTGGAAGGCACGATCATGCGGATGGGGCGGTCGGGATAGGCGGCGTCTGCTGGCACCATCACACACGCCAGCCAAACAATGTGTAAGTATTTGTTTTTAAAATAAAATTTTTCAAAGCTGCCACACCCGTAGGGCGGAAAAGCGCAGCGCCTTCCGCCGAACGATTTGGTGGGCGCATCGTGCATGGCG
>JAYVQD010000052.1:0-11703 GCA_043777275.1 Nitrosomonadales bacterium | reverse complement strand
TGGGCAGTTCCGGTGTTTTGGGCATGAGAGCTGTGCTTACGGATGCGTGCGGATGGCGTGTGGTGCAGAGGGCGTGTGGTGATGAGGCGCGTCGCCGAATAATGGCAAAGATTCTAGCATGCAGTGCTATGGATTTCGCGTGAGCACCGCGCCGAAAAATCCATCCGTGCCGTGTTGATGCGGCGTGAGGCGAAGATACTTGCCGGTGCGCAGGTCAATGCGCTGGTGCGCTAGAACGCTGTCGCAATCGACGACGCTAAAGGCCGGCTCGGCAGCGATAAACGCATCGACGATGCCTTCGTTTTCTTCGGCCAGCAGGCTGCACGTGGCGTAGACCAGCCGTCCGCCGGGTTTAACCATCGTCGCCGCTGCGCGCAGAATTGCGGTTTGTTTGACCACCAGCTCCGCCACGCTTTCGGGTGATTGCCGCCATTTCAAATCGGGATTGCGGCGCAGCGTGCCCAACCCGCTGCACGGCGCATCGACCAGCACGCGATCGGCTTTGCCGGCGAGGCGCTTGATGCGAATGTCGGTTTCGCGGGCGATAACCTGCGCGCGCAAATTGGACAGTCCCGAGCGCGCCAACCGTGGTTGCAGTTTTTTCAGACGCGCCGCCGAGGTGTCGAACGCGTAGAGCCGGCCACGGTTGTGCATCATCGCGCCCAGCATCAACGTTTTGCCGCCGGCGCCCGCGCAAAAATCGATGACGAAATCGTGCCGTGTGGGGGCGAGCAGGCTGCACAGCAACTGGCTGCCCTCGTCCTGCACTTCAATGGTGCCATCGAGAAACATCGGCAGGCGATTGATCGCGGGCCGTCCATCAATCCGCAAGCCGCAGGGCGAAAACGGCGTCGGCGTTGCAGTGATGCCGCTGGCCGCCAGCGTTGCCATGACATCGTCGCGCTTGGCGCGCAGGGTGTTCACGCGCAAATCGAGTGGCGCGGGCGATGCCAGTCCGCGGCCCAGCGCCAGAATGTCTGCTTCGGTAGCGTGGGGCAATAGTTTTTTGACGACCCAATCCGGCAGTTCCGCTTGCACCGGCAACGGCAGATCGTCGGTGTTTGCGCTTTTGATCGCCGTGACGGTTTCGTCGTCGCCGCGCCGCAGCACAGGGGCCAATTCGCGTGAGTTAAGTCCCTGGGTGCGCGCCAGCCACGCCAGCAACAACGGGCGGGCAGCGCCGTCGTGGGTGAGGTGATCGAGTATGCGTTTTCGCCGCAGTACGCCGAAGATGGATTCAGCGACAAAGGCGCGGTCGTTCTGGCCGAGCTCGTTGTGTTCGCGAAAATAGCGGCTGACGATGCCATCGGCGGGGTAGTCAAACTTTAATACCGCCGTCAGAACATGAACGGCGGTTTCAAACTGCGCGGGCGTGAATTTCAAAATAAAACCTGACGCGCGATTGACTCGCGCTAAGTGGTGGCAGTGGTGGCCGAACGTTAAAGAATGTCTAATCGCTGATAGTGATTTCGGTGACGACCTGCTCGCCGGTGGGCGCGCCATCGCGGCCGATGAAGCGTATGCGCACCGGCAGGTAGCGATAGTCCGCCGCCAGCCATATTTCCATGCTTTCGCCGCCCTCGCGCCGGTGTTGTTTTATCGGCAGCGCGCGGATTTTTCCCATCGGGGTTTCCAGTGTTTCTTCGGCCAGCACATCCAGCGCATAATTTTCAAAGCGCGAGCCGTTGGTAATGGCGATTTGCAGGCGTCCGGGCGGCGGCGGCGCCAGCGCCAGTTGATACATAAAACTCAGCAGATCCTGACTGCCTGCGGGCAGCGCCGCGCTGCGTTGTGCTGCGCCCGTGCCGAGGGTGATGCTGTTTTTGTCCCAGTCGAAGCGCGCTGCCGATTCGTCGGTTCTACCGCTGCGGCTGCGGCTCGACAGAAAATGTTCCGGGCGCAAGCCGTGTTCAGTCATGCGGCCCGTGCTGCGGTAAATACGCTGTTCGGAACGAAACACGCTGGCCAGGCCGCTGGTGCCCGAGACGCTTTCGAGTTGGTAGGTGTCGGCGCTGGTTTGCCAACTTTGCACCGTGCGCGCGACTTCCAGTTTGTTCGAGCCAAGGTAGAGCGCGTAAGCGATACGGCCGCGGCGCGGCAGACTTTTGATCGCCGCTTGTTCAGGCATGAAGGTGCTGGGCGCCGCATCCGCGATCACGATGGGTTCGGGTGCGGCGGGCGGCTCTGCTTGCGCCGTGTCTTCAGGTGTTTCAGACGCCATCGGTTCCGGCGCCGGGATCGAAAACGGACTGAGTGTATCGGAGGTCATCACGCGCGGCGCGGCGGCAATCACGCGGGGCCGCGGGGGCGTGGCGGCGGGTTTTTGCGCCAGTGGCGGGGGTGCGACGGGGATTATCTCGGGCAAGCGTTCCAGCCGTGCCTGCAAGAGCGGCGCATCGGGCGCGTGGGACGGCAATCGCAGCCATCCGCCCGATAAGGTGAGCGCATGCGCCACCGCAGATAGAACCAGGGCCACCAGCAGGATGCGCGACGAGTGTTTCAAAGCTGGAAATCCAGCCGTGTGACCACTTGCTCGTAGCGCACGCCGTCACTTTCAACGATAACCACTTTTACCGGCAGATGATGAAATTCCGGCGCCAGCCAGACTTCGGTTTGGGTGTCGTCGGCTTCGCGTTGCTTCACCAGATGCAATGTGGTGAGCCGCTTTAGCGGGGTTTCGATGACGACATCGGGCGCGATGTGGTAACGATAATGTTCGAGTTTGCGGCCGTTGGTCATCGCGAATTCCACGGTGCCGGTCGTGCGCGTCTTGTTTTGCACCAGATGCATTAACTGATACATCGCAGACAGGCGATCTTGTGTCGCGGGCGGCAGCGCCAAGGTTTGATTCACGCCATTGTGGGTCAGGGCGAGTTTGCTGGATTTCCAATCGAAGTCGGCGCTGGAAACCGCGTGGTTGCGGCGGCCTTCAAAGCGCAACGGGCGCAGCCCTTCCCGGGTGACTTCACCGGCGCTGGTGTAGCGGATCGGGCCGCGTTGCGCTAGTGCGAACAGACCGGTCGCGGTGGCCTCGCTGCTGGCCGTGTAGACGCCGTTCTTGATCTCAAAGTGTTCGTTGATGACACCGATGTGCGTGCCATTGCGAAACAGGTTGTAGGCAATCGACGTCTGCGCAGGCGTCGCCGCCTGCGCGCTGCCCGTCAACACGAGTAATATTAAAAATATGTTTAAAAACATATACTTACGTTTAATCGGTATCCAGCGCAGGCGCGATCAGCGCGCCCGCTGCGGCAGTGGCGCCACAAGTGTCTGCCCGTGTGACCACGCCCTGCGCATCCAGTTGCACCTGCGCTGCGCACAGCCAGCGCACGGCCTGCGGATAAATGCGGTGCTCCTGTGCCAGCACGCGCGCGGCGAGGCTGTCCTCAGTGTCATCGGGCAGCACCGGCACCGCGGCCTGAATGATGATCGGCCCGCTGTCGAGGCCGGACGTTACAAAATGCACCGTGCAGCCGTGAATGCGCACGCCGGCGTCCAGCGCGCGCTGGTGCGTGTGCAGACCGGGAAACGACGGCAACAGGGAAGGATGAATATTGACCATACGCCCCAAATAACGCGCGACGAAAGGTTCGGTCAACACGCGCATGAAGCCGGCGAGGACGATCCAATCGGGCTGGTGGCGATCAATCTCGGCGGCTAGCGCTGCGTCGAACGCCGCGCGATCGGCAAACGCGCGGTGCGGCACCACGGCGGTGGCGATACCTTGCGCTTGCGCGGTGGCGAGTCCCTTGGCGGCGGGCTCGTTGCTGATGACGGCGACGATCTCGGCGGGCAGGCGTGCTTTGAGCAGCGCCTCCATGTTCGAGCCGCGACCGGAAATCAGGATGACGATGCGCTTCATGCCAGCGCCTCCGGTCAGGTGACGATCGTTTGCGCTGCGCCGCGCGCGCGGCGCATTACTTCGCCGATGCGCCACACTTTTTCGCCGGCACGCTTGAGCAGGGCCTGCGCGCGGGCTGCATCACTGGGGCTGACGACAATGATCAAGCCTATGCCGCAATTAAACACGCGATGCATTTCGCCGTTCGCCACGTTGCCTTGCTGTTGCAGCCAGGTGAACAGCGGCGGCATCGGCCACGCGTTGGTGTCGATGCGCGCGCACAGGCCCGCGGACAACACGCGCGGAATGTTTTCCACCAAACCGCCGCCGGTGATGTGCGCCATGCCCTTTAACTTCACTTTTTTGGCCAGTGCCAGCACCGGCTTAACGTAGATACGCGTGGGGGCGAGGATCAACTCCTTCAACGGTTTGCCATCGAGTTTGGTCGACAGATTCACACGCCTGGTGCTGAGGATTTTGCGGATCAGCGAGTAGCCGTTGGAGTGTGCGCCGTTGCTGGCCAGCCCCAGAATCACGTCGCCGGGTTTGATGCTTTTGCCGTTGATGATTTTGGATTTTTCCGCGACACCGACGGCAAACCCGGCAAGATCGTATTCGCCCGCCGGATACATGCCCGGCATTTCGGCGGTTTCGCCGCCGATCAACGCGCAGCCCGCCTGTTCGCAACCCGCAGCGATGCCTTTAATCACTTGCGTGGCGGATTTCACATCGAGCTTGCCGCAGGCGTAGTAATCCAGAAAAAACAGCGGTTCCGCGCCGAGGGTGAGAATATCATTCACGCTCATCGCCACCAGATCAATGCCCACGGTGTCGTGACGTTTTAATTCAAACGCCAACTTCAACTTGGTACCCACGCCGTCAGTGCCGGATACCAGCACCGGGTCTTTGTAACCACGCGGCACGCGAAACAAAGCGCCAAAGCCGCCGATACCCGCCATCACGCCGGGACGCATCGTGCGTTTGGCATAAGGCTTGATGTTTTCGACCAGATTGTCGCCAGCGTCGATGTCAACACCCGCGTCGCGGTACGTAAGGGCTTTGGGTTGCTTGCGGGTTTTCAAGTTGAGTTGTCGGGTGAGTTGCAGTTGAGTTGTAAGAGGCTTCCGGCTAAAGTGGCGGGCGACAGTTTTGCTTTTTCAATGCCGCATTTAAGGCGCCAATTTTAACGCATATGACACCTTCCGGTTCCGGCATTTCCAACAACGCAACCCGCTGGCTGTGGCTGGGCACGGCGGTTCTCACAGCCGTTCTGATCTACCTGCTGGCGCCCATACTGGCGCCGTTTCTGAGCGCGTTGTTGCTGGCCTACATCGTTAATCCGCTGGTTACGCGCATGTCGCGGCGTCTGCCGCGAACGCTCTCCGCGAGCATCGCGCTGGCGCTGATCGCGAGCGTGATTCTGGTGCTGATGCTGGTGTTGATTCCGTTGGTGGCGCGGCAAGTCAAAGCCATCGTCACCCAGTTTCCGCAATACATCGACTGGATCAAATTGCACGTCGGGCCGCTGGCGCAACAGCACTTCGGCGTCGAACTTGACACCGCGTTGATCAAGGGTTGGCTCACCGAACACGCAACAGAAGTGCAGGGCTTCGCTGTGCAACTGCTGCCCACGTTAAAGAGCGGCGGTCTGGCGTTGCTGGGCCTCGTCGGCAATCTGGTGTTGACGCCGGTGGTGCTGTTTTATTTTTTGCGCGACTGGGACGATATGATCGCGCGCGTGGCGGATCTGATTCCGCGTAACGTGAGCGGCACCCTTAACGTCTTGTTGAAAGAAATCGACGCCGTGCTCGGCGAGTTTCTGCGGGGCCAATTGCTGGTGATGCTGCTGATGGCGGCGTTCTACACCATCGGCCTGTGGCTGGTGGGCCTAGACTACGCGTTGTCGGTGGGGCTGATCGCGGGCTTTCTCACCTTCGTGCCGTATTTGGGCGTGATTGCCGGCGTGGTCATTGCCACCATGACCGGGCTGCTTCAGTTCGGCGATCTGACCCATCTGCTGTGGATTTGGGGTGTGTTCGTCGCCGCCAACGTGCTCGAAGGTAACGTGTTCGTGCCATGGCTCGTCGGCGACCGCATCGGCCTGCACCCTGTGGCGGTAATCTTCGCGCTACTGGCGTTCGGCGAGTTATTTGGTTTCACCGGCATCCTGCTGGCGCTACCTGCCAGCGCCGCGTTGCTGGTGTGGCTGCGGTACGTGCGGCGCAAGTATCTCGCGAGCGGCATGTATCAGGGCGATAACCCCGCGCCATGAAACGATGACGCGATGAAACAATGAGGCAACTCGCGCTCGACATTACGGCGCCGCCTGCGCCGTCATTCGATAATTTTGTCGTGGGCCGCAATGCAGAGGCGATGGCGCATCTGCGTGCGGCTGTCGCTGGCGGCGGCGAGCGTTTTGTTTATCTGTGGGGCGAGGCGGGTTGCGGGCGCACGCATTTGCTCAAGGCTGCGGCGGCGAGTGAGAACGCCACCTATGTTGCATGCGAGGCGAACAGCGTGTTTAACGACGACGCGCCGTTACTTGCCGCCGATAACGTTGAGCACTTGGGTGCCGACGCACAGATTGCGTTGTTTAACCGCTACAACGCGCTGCGCGAACACGGCGGCGGATTGATCGCCAGCAGTAATGTGCCGCCGGTGCAACTCACACTGCGCGCCGATCTGCTGACGCGGCTGGGTTGGGGGCTGGTGGTGCAGGTGCATGCGCTTAATGATGACGAAAAAGCGCAGGCGCTGGCGCAGCACGCGATGGCGCGCGGCTTCACGCTGTCGCATGAGGTGATCGCCTATCTGCTCACTCACGCGCCGCGCGACATGGGCGCGTTGTTTGCGACGCTGGATGCGCTGGACCGGCATTCGCTGGAGACCAAGCGGGCGGTGACGGTGCCGTTGGTGCGTGAGCTATTACAGGATATAAATAAGTGAATAAAAACAAATACTTAAGACAATATGAATCTCGCACTCTTTGACCTTGATAACACCCTGCTCGCCGGCGACTCGGACTTTGAGTGGGCGCAATTTTTGATCGAGCAGGGCGTGCTCGACCGCGAGGTATATGAGGCGCGCAATCAGGAATTCTACGATCAGTACAAGGCAGGCACGCTCGACATTCATGCGTTTTTGGATTTTCAATTGAAGCCTCTGTCGCGCCATCCGCGTGCGGTGCTGGATCAGTGGCATGCCGATTACATGCAGATAAAAATTCATCCGATGATGCGTGATGCCGCGCGGGCGCTGGTGGATCAGCACAAGGCCGATGTGCGCGTGGTGGTGACGGCGACCAACAGTTTTGTGACGGCGCCGATTGCGCGTTTGTTTGGCATCGAGCATTTGATTGCCACCGAGCCGGAGCAGCGTGATGGGGAATTCACCGGCGGTGTGACCGGGCTGCCGTGTTTTAAGGAGGGCAAGCCCAAGCGTTTGCAGGCTTGGCTGGCGGCGCGCGGGGAGTCGTTGTTGTCGTATGAAAAAGTTTGGTTTTACAGTGACTCGCATAATGATTTACCGTTGATGAATTTGGTGAGTCATCCGGTGGCGGTGGATCCCGATGCTACGTTGCTGGCGCATGCGGTGGCTGCGGGGTGGCTGGTGATTTCTCTTGGGTGAATGGTGAGCTTGTCGCCACCCCTGATGCGCGCCGCACCCACGCTTGCTCTGGCCGCCGCTGCCGCCATCGCCAGCCTTTTCATTGCGTTGCTGTTCGGCTCGGTTTCGCTCACGCCGGCGCAAATCCTGCAAAGCGTTTTCAACGCCACGCCCGGCATCGAGCACGACATCATCTGGCAACTGCGCGCACCGCGCGCGTTGGCGGCGTTCGCCTGTGGCGGGTTGCTGGCGCTGGCGGGTGTGTTGCTACAGGCGTTGCTCAGAAACGCGCTGGCGGATTCGTACATTCTCGGTGTGTCGGGTGGTGCGTCATTGGGCGCGCTGGGTGCGATCACGCTGGGCGCGGGCTTGGCGTTGACGAACGCCGCCGCGTTGACAGGCGCGATTGCCGCCATTGCCATCGTATTCGGTGTCACGTTTCGCGGCGGGCAATGGAATATTTACCGGTTGTTGTTGTCCGGCGTGGTGTTGTCGGCGGGCTTCGCGGCGCTGACGAGTTTGATTCTGGTGGCGGCGCCGAGCGCGCAGGTGAAGGGCATGTTGTTCTGGCTGATGGGTGATTTGTCTTATGCTGAAAATCCCCTCACGGCCTGCGTGCTGCTGCTCATGCTGACGCTGGGCGCGGTGGTGCTGTCAGCGCGCCTCGACATTCTCGGGCTGGGGGATGCGAAGGCGCGTTCACTCGGGGTGAGTGTGGCGCCGTTGCAATGGATGGTTTTCTTTGGCGCGGCGCTGGCCACCGTGGCGGCGGTGATGCTGGGTGGCGCGATTGGGTTTGTCGGACTGATGATGCCGCACGCGGTGCGTTTGATGGGGGCTACGCGTCATCGTTTGCTGGTGCCGGTGTCGGTGCTGGCGGGCGGCAGTTTTCTGGCGCTGGCGGATACTTGCGCGCGCACACTGTGGGCGCCGCAGCAGTTGCCGGTGGGCATATTCACCGCGCTGATCGGCGTGCCGTGCATGCTTTATTTGCTGACGCGGCGCACGTAATGCTAGCGTGCAAAAACCTCACGCTGGCGGTGGCCGGGCGCACTTTGTGCAGCGATCTTGAACTCACGGTACAGCCGGGTGACGTGTGGGGCGTGCTGGGCCCTAACGGCAGCGGCAAGACCACGCTGCTCAACGCGCTCGCCGGGCTGGCGGCGCCTGCGAGCGGTACGGTGACGATAGCTAACGAGCCGCTGGCGGCGATGAACGCCATCGCGCGCGCGCGCGCTGTCGGCGTGCTGCCGCAGCACGAAGAAAGCGAATTCTGGGGCACGGCGCTGGAGTATGTGAGTCTCGGCTGTTTTCCCAATGCGCCGGCGTGGCTGGGTTGGCAGCGCGACGATGAGATCGTGGCGTACAGCGCACTGAATCAAGTGGGGTTGGCCGAATTCGCCGCGCGGCGATACACCACGCTCTCCGGTGGGGAGCGTCAGCGCGTGCGCTTCGCGCAACTGCTGGCGCAGGGGCCGCGTTACCTGCTGCTGGATGAGCCGTTGCAGCACCTGGATTTGCGCTACCAGATGCAAATGCTGGGGTGGGTGGCGGCGCTCGCGCAGGCGCACGATCAGGGCGATGCCCGCGGCGTAGTCATGGTGCTGCACGACGTGCTGTGGCCGACGCGGGTATGCACCCATGCGCTGCTGCTCGACGGCGCGGGCGGCGCGCGCGCGGGCGTGGCACGAGACGTGTTGACGCAACAAAACCTTGAAACGCTGTTCGGCTGCGCGCTGCAACCGGCGGGCGATAAACCGGAGGCGGGCTTTGTGCCCGCGGGCACCGGTGGGTTCCTGCCTGCGGACACGGGCGGGTTCCAGCCCCGCGCTATAATCCCCGCCTCATGATTAAAAAACTGATTGGCCGGGTTTTTTCCGGAAAGATGTTCGGGGGGCGCGGCAAGTCCGCCGCGCAGGTGATTCCGTTCAAGGAGCATGGCGTGGCGCGCGAGCAACTCAGCGCCTGCGCATTGAGTGTTACCGACACCTTGCAGGGCAAGGGTTATGCCGCGTTCGTGGTCGGCGGCGCGGTGCGCGATTTGCTGCTTAAACGCGAGCCGAAAGATTTTGACGTGGCGACCAGCGCCACGCCGGAGCAGGTGCGCGCGCTGTTTCGCCGTTCGCGCATTATCGGGCGGCGTTTTCAGATCGTGCATGTGATGTGCGGACGCGAGACGGTGGAGGTGTCCACCTTTCGCGCCGCGCACGATTCCAGCGGCAGTGACGGTGAAGCGCGTGAACAAAGCGACAGCAAAGGCAAAACCGACGAGCACGGACGCATTTTGCGCGACAACGTGTTCGGCAATCAGCAGCAGGATGCCACGCGGCGCGATCTTTCCATCAACGCGCTGTTCTACGACCCGTCCACGCAGCAGGTGTTCGACTATCACGGCGGTGTCGCGGATCTGAAGAAAAAGCGCCTGCGCATGATCGGTGATCCGGTGCAGCGTTATCGCGAAGACCCGGTGCGCATGCTGCGCGCGGTGCGTTTCGCGGCGGCGCTGGATTTCGAGATTGATCCCGCCACCCGCAAGCCGATACGCGAGTTGGCGGATTTGCTGCAAAACGTGCCGCCCGCGCGCCTGTTCGACGAGATGTTGAAGCTGCTGCTGTCCGGGCATGCCGTTGAAACGGTCAAGCGCCTGCGTAAAGACGGGCTGCATGGCGGCTTGTTGCCGTTGCTCGATGTGATCCTCGAACAGCCGCTGGGCGAACGCTTTGTGATGCTGGCGCTGAAGAACACCGACACGCGCATCCGTGGCGAAAAAGGCGTGTCACCGGCGTTTTTGTTTTCGACCTTGCTGTGGCATGAAGTGCTGGCGGCGTGGAAATCCATCGAGAAGGCCGGCGTGCCGGCAATCCCGGCGCTCTACAAGGCGATGGATCAGGTGATGCAGGCGCAAGCCGAGAAGCTGGCGATACCACGGCGCTTCGGCGGCGACATGAAAGAAATCTGGGCGATGCAGCCGCGCTTCGAGCAGCGTTCGGGACGGCGCCCGTATCGCTTGCTGGAATTGCCGCGCTTTCGCGCCGGCTACGATTTTCTGCTGCTACGTTGCGAAAGCGGCGAACTCGACACCGAAATCGGCGAGTGGTGGACGCAGTTTCAGGATGCCAATGAATCCACGCGCGAGAAAATGTTGATGGCGGACAGCGGGCCGGCGAAAAAACGCCGCCGTCGCCGCAAACCCCGATTGCCCGCAGATGCGGCGGGTGCGCCTGAAGTGTAGGCAGGTGATGGAAACCGTTACCATCGCTTATGTTGCACTGGGCAGCAACCTTGAGCAACCGCAGCGCCAGTTGCAGGCGGGCTTCGACGCGCTGAAGTGCTTGCCGGACACGCAACTCATCGCGCAATCGTCGCTGTATCGCAGTGCGCCCGTGGGTTATGCAAATCAGCCGGATTTCGTCAATGCGGTGGCCGCCCTGCGCACGGCACTGGCGCCGCGCGCCTTGCTGGATGCGCTGCTCGCCATCGAGCGCGAGCACGGCCGCGTGCGCGAGTTTGTGAACGCGCCGCGCACGCTTGATCTCGACATCGCGCTCTACGGCGAGTGCGTGATACACGAGCCGGGATTGTCGATTCCGCATCCGCGCATGCATGAGCGCGCGTTCGTGATGGCGCCGCTGGCGGAAATCGCCCCCGACGCGATCGTGCCGGGCCGCGGCTGTGTGCGTGACTTACTCGCCGGGGTGGACGTCAAAAGCGTCAGCCTGTTGAAAGAAATCGCCGCATGAAATTGCCCGAGCGCCTGCGCTACGTGGTGGTCGAAGGCCCGATCGGCGCGGGCAAGACCAGCCTCACGCGCTTGCTGGCCGAGCGCTGCGGCGGCGTGACGTTGCTGGAAGACCCCGGCGCGAATCCGTTTCTGGCGGGCTTTTATCGCGACGCGCAGCGCAATGCCTTGCCGGCGCAGTTGTTCTTTTTGTTTCAGCGCGCGAATCAGGTGCGTGATCTCACGCAATCGGATTTGTTCCGCAAGGTGACGTTCGCCGATTTCATGTTCGAGAAAGACCCGTTGTTCGCGAGCCTGACGCTGCGCGACGACGAACTCAAACTCTATCATCAGATCTACGAACATTTGAAATTGCAGACGCCCGTGCCTGACCTGGTAATCTATCTGCAAGCCACGCCGCAAACGTTAATCGAGCGCGTGGCGCGCCGCGCTGCCAGTTACGAACGTGACATCAGCGACGATTATCTGGTGCGGCTTTCCGACACCTACGCGCGCTATTTTCATCAATACGATGCGG
>JAYVQD010000051.1:0-11728 GCA_043777275.1 Nitrosomonadales bacterium | reverse complement strand
CGCTGACAATGCCTGCCAGGTTTTCCCCAGCCTTTCAGTCGATAGCAGCACCGACACGATGAAGCGCAGATTGCCCGCGTCGTCACGCACCGGATAACGCAGCGGAATCGCCCACTCTTTGGATAAGTGAGGCAATGTCGTCTGCGTCACCATCGGTCCGTCACCGTCCAGCATCTGCTTAAAACCGTCACTGGCGCCGGCAGTCAATGCCTTCACATTGAATGGCGTGTCAGCCTCGTGCCGCGCGAGCGTCGAGGCAACAAGCAGGCCATCGGGTGCGAGCACGGTAACGCCGACCACAGTTGCATCGCTTGCCTGATACTCACGCAGCAGGCGGTTGACGTCCTCGACCCGCCCGTCACGCATCGGCTCAACCAGCCTTGGCGCAAACCAGCGCAGGCTCAGCAGATAGGCGTCGAATGCCTTCCCGCTGGAGCGCGCGATGATTTCGCTAAAATGCTGCAACTTAGCGAGCTGATCACGTCTCACCTGGTTCCAGGCGAGCATGCTGTAGATCACGGCAGCGGCCAGAATTAATACTACCGTGGCGGCAAACAAGCGGCGCAGCGGCGCCAGCATATTCTGTTCCGGCATGTCTTTTCGCGGCGCCTGGAGCACTGCCGCACCGTGCGCGCCGGTCGCTGAATGCGGCACAGACATTAAAAGTCTCTCCTCGTAAATTGGGACGCGCACGCCGCTACGCCAAGCGCGACATCGCGTGGATAGCCGGGAACCCCACTTTTGAGTGTCTCGGACACTAAGTGCGTGGCTCCCTTCTCCGGCACGGCGACTCCTTGCGCACAGACCTTGCCATGGTGTGGCCGTCACCCGGCGCGCGATTTGCAATAGTGTAAGCGGTTGGATTATAGCTGGCGGAAACAGCCACCGGTTCGAGTGGGCGCAAGCGGTGATGGCGCCCCAACCCAGCGCCAGCATTTCTTGTTTGCGCCGATAGCCATATGTCCCGGTTTCGGGGCGGCGTAAAAGCGCCATAAGCTAGCCTTCCCACAGGGATGTGCACCTCATCCACGCCCCCATTCAATCACGGCCCTGCCGGATGGAGCGAAAATCCGCTTTTCTTGAAGGTTCCCGCGTCTGCCCAACTCGCGTCCCAAACCTGTAACGCGAAGCTCATCCCGTTTCGTGCTGTTTTTCCCTGTAGCGTGCTAGGCAGTGCCAATGATCCCTTGTTCGTGCAACCGACTAATTTCGCGAGGCGCAAGACCAATGACTTCCGTCAGCACGCTCGCCGTGTTGGCTCCAAGAACTGGGGCAGGACTGGGTGGCAAAGTTGCGCTGCTCCTGAAGGCCAGTGGCCCACGTGCCGATAGCACGCGCCCTATGCCAGGCTGCTCCACGTCACCGAACATTGGATTGGAAACGGAACAGCGCATATCTTCCTTCACCAGTTGCGCGAAGTCTTGATAGATACCCCAGAGAACGCTGGTGCGATCGAAGGCCGTCTTGATTTGTTGCAAGGTGTGAGCGGCGAACCATGGCTTAAGCACAGCGGAAATAACATGCCGCGCCGCGAAACGACCACTCTCGGTGGATAAATCAACATTCATCAGTGGACCGATCATTTCAAATTTCTGCGTTAGACCTGTCGCTACTCCAATCGCTTTCCATTGACGATCCGAGATCGCAACCAGCATGATCTCGCGCTGGTCGAGCGTGGCGAAATTGCGGCCGAACGCGCCGTAGAGATCATTGCCCATCGGTTCGCGCGAGCTGCCGTTGATTTGCACATCCGCCACGTAACCCAGGTTCGCCACAGTGGCCAGCATTACGTCGGAAAGTGCAAGTACAACCTCTTGCCCCTTACCCTCAAGCCGGCGCACGCGCTCCGCCGCCAGCAGTCCGGTGGAAAGGTAGATGCCAGCGCAAACATCCCACGCCGGCAACACATGATTCACCGGCTCTCTGTTAGGGCCGGTCGCAATCGGAAAACCACTCGAACAATTGATCGTGTAATCCATAGCGGCGGAACCATCAAAATTACCGATGAGCCGCATCATGATGAGATCGTATCGATGCTTCGACAACGCGTCGTAACTCATCCAGCCCTTCGCCGGCAAATTGGTGAGTACGATGCCTGCATTCGGCCCGGGCGCGCACACAATGGCGCGCGCCAATTCCTGGCCTTCAGGTGTATCCAGTGCCAACGCGACCGATTTCTTGCCCTTATTGAGACTCGCCCAATAGAGGCTGTCGCCATTGGGCGCCAGAGGCCAGCGCTTGTAATCGATGTTTCCGCCGATGGGATCAATGCGGATGACTTCCGCGCCGAGTTGCGCGAGCGTCATCGCACCCAGCGGCGCTGCGATAAACGCAGACACTTCGACGACACGCATGCCTGCCAGTGGTGCATTCGTGCTCATGGAAACGATCCCGGTTTATGCCTGGTCTTACTCGTTAAAGTATTTGTCGCTGGCCTTCAAAGCGGCATCTAGTCCCGTACGCTTAACCTCTCGCAGGAAATTGAATTCGCCCGGTCGGAAATGCACGTTGCTTGCCCATGCGCCGACGGCGGTTGCAGTTGCGAAGCCCGTATTGATATGCATTTTTGCAAGCGAGGCAAAAACCACATGTTTCTCTGTCACGATACCGTCGCGCATGACTTGCGTGCATAGCGTCGCTACCTTCCGCACGCTATCTTCGAGCTCGGATTCGCTCACGACGCTATCGATCAAACCATACGCCAACGCATCGCGCGCCGGCCACTCGCAACCCAGATACATCAATTCCTTCGCGCGCTTCAGGCCCACCGCAGCCACCAGCATGGAAATATCGCCGTCGACACCCACATGCCGCCATCGTGGATTGGCAAAACGCGCGCTTTCCGAGGCAAAGACCAGATCGCAGTACAGCGACAAATAGAGTCCCACTTCGTGACACAACCCCTTGGCCGCGAGTATCGTGATCTTCGGACAATGCAGCAGGCGGCCATATATCCCGTTGGGTCCCCACCATAATCCATCCAGCGCAAGCAGGCGCGCACGCTGGCTCGGCACTTTGCGGTTGGCCCCACCGGGTGCCGAGGTATAAATTTTCTCCACCTCGGTCGGATCAAAGCCGCGTGTGAGATTTTCTCCCTCGGCAGCAATGATGATTACCTTGATCGAATCGTCGCTTTCGAGTTCAGACAGGGCGGCGCGAAACACATCGACCATTTCCATGGTAAACGCGTTTGCCTGATCCGCCCGCCGGATAAGTATTCGGCCTACATGCGGTGCGGTATTGTGCTCGCACAGAATGTGGCTGCTCATTTCTCCATCCCGTCCCAAACGCGCCTCAAACCCTCTGCATAGAAACCCGCCATGTCGAATTCACGCCCTACTCCCTGCGCATCCAGACAGGTTTCGACATTGATTTTTGACATCGCGATGCCATCCAGTGGCATGCGCGTTACGGCACGCGCCATTTTTTGTGCTGCCTCATCCAGCGCGTCGCCCGCCGCAATGCGATTTATCAGACCTGCGTCAAATGATGCTTGCGCGCTAAGCGCGTTGCCGCTCAACAGCCATGATTTCGCACGATTCAGCCGCATGGTCAGCGCCGCCAGCACCAGATTCGATTCAGGCAAGGTGTGGAACGGTGACGCAAAAGTCGCCTCTGCCGTAGCAACGGTGAGGTCGGAGCACAACACCAGCAGACTACCGGCACCCGCACATATCCCACTGACTGCGGTAATCACAACTTTCTTGCAGAAACAGAGATTCTGATATAGCCCCGAAGACGCAGCATAGGCCTCGTTCCAGGCTGATGAATCCACGCGACCGCAGCCACTCGCGGCAGCGGCAAGTTCTTGGTGCGTAGCGGCCGGACAGAAATCTTTGCCGCTCGCGCGTATTACGATGGCCTTGATGTCGTCGCTATCCGCCGCATCGCGAACCGCATCACGCAGCGCCAAACCAAATCCGAGATCATGCAACGACAACGGCTTGCAGTCAGGCAGCGTAATCGTCGCTACGGCGTTGGCGGTGCTCACCGCTATCATGGGGCTTCCCCCGCCTTAGCCGCCGCCGCTGCGAGCCGCGCCTTGTCGGCATCCAGCGCGCCACCCACACCGGATTTGCGAACGTTGCTCCAGAAATGCGCCTCATCTTTTTCCGCCTGGAGAAAATGCGAAAACAGCAGACCCGTCACTTCTCGCACGCTGGTATCCAGCAGCGCCTCTGCTGCGCGGATACGCGCCTTGCAATACAGCAACAGCTCGCGCGGCTGGGTGGCTATACGTTCAGCCAAAGCGTTGACCGCGCTTTCCAGGTTCGCCGCAGGCACGCACTGGTGCGCCATGCCGAGACGAAATGCGTCTTCGCCCGAAAATGGATGCGCCGTATAGCCGGCTCGCCGCGCCGCCTTGGTGCCGACAATGCGATTGATATGCGTGGCGGACACCGCACCTGCAGGACCTAGAAATCTCGCTTCAAGCGCGCCGATCTTCGCGTCTGCGCTTACCACCACCAGATCGGTACGTGTCGCAATCATGAAATACGCAGCGGCAGCACAATAGCCGTGCAACTGAAGTATCGTCACTTTGGAGCAACGTGATATCGCCTGACTGAACCCTTGACGGCCATAGTTCATATCGGTGGCGTAGCGATGGGCCGCAGTCAACGTCATGCGCTTCTGACCGGGCACGCGCTGCCCCCAGTCTTCGTTGATTTCATTGCCACTGCAAAACGATTTGCCATGGCCGCGAATGACGATGACGCGAACATCGTTGTCGCGCTCTGCTTCATGAATCAGCTCGGCCAAACGCGCGCGCATCGGCACACTCATCGCATTATGCTTTTCAGGCCTGTTGAGCGTGATTCGTGCGATATGCCTGCGCGCGTCTTTTTCGTACAGTACCTGTTGGGGCGCCGCACGCAAGTTCTCAGGATTGCCGTATGGCTTCACCCGCGTTATCGCTCGAACAAAACAACGTCGTCGTCCGCCACTCGATAGTCCGTAACCATCTTTTGCGATTTTGTAATTTTCTTCATATAATCAATAACTTGTGAAAAATCCGGGTCGCTTGCCGGCACGCATCGCGGCTGTGATTTCTGGTTAATCATGACAGGCTTGAAGCTGACGCGTTTCAACTGCTTTTGCTCGACCACGATGTTCACCAGCATGCCCTTGCGCGAATCCACCGGAAACGGAAACGTCGGAAAGTCGGGATCACGCGTCCAGCCGGGATGCAATTTCTCGCGGCGCTCCATGCGCTCCGGTTTTTCAAACTCACCCGGCTGGTAATACATGTCGAACGCGAAGTTCGCCATGCCGTAAATTATCGGCTTGCCGCGATAAATCTCGATCGGCTTCAGTATGTGTTGATGGTGGCCAAGCACGATGTCAGCACCGGCATCAATGATCTGGCGGCCATACTTCAACTCATAGGTTGCCAGCTCGCCTTCCCTGAAGTGTAAGCCCCAGTGCATTGACACTACCACCACATCCACCTGCGCCTTAAGCGCTCTGATGTCGCTCAGGATATTCGCCAGATCCTCATCGTTCGGATACGTGATGATGCGCGGCGGCGTGCCGGGCTGGTCGGGCTCCAGCGTCTCGTACACGGTGCGCGCACGCGCGGGTGCGCAGCCGGGTCGATCCACATCCGCCCAATAGCGCATGGGCAAAATTGAGCAATACGCCAGCCAGCCGATCTTGTTGCCATTGTGCTCAAGGATCAGTGGCTTGCGCGCCTCGGCCAGATTTTCGCCTGCGCCGAAAATACCGATGTTGTTCGCTTTAAATTGTGCAATCATGTCGCGAAAACCTTCCACGCCGTAATCCATGCAGTGATTGCTCGCCAGCGATGCGATGTTAAAGCCCGCGCGCTTCAGTGCCGCAACGTTTTCCGGATCACCGCGCAACGGTGAAGACGTGCCACTCACGTTCAGGCAGCCTTTCATCGAATAGACGGCTTCGATCTGGCCAAATGCGAAATCCGCTTTTTTAATTTCAGCCCGCACCAGATCGAATATCGAATCCGGGTCAGGCCGGTTGCCGGCAAGATCGCCGACCGCAACGATGTTTGTTATTGTGTTTCCCGTATTCGCCATGTCTGAATGCCTTTAATTCGCCTGTATATCCTGCATGTTTGCCTGCTTCGCAATGAGCGCCCATTTCTTGACTTCCGACCGCAGGTGCGCCGAGAATTGCGCCGGGTTCATGCCGACAATTTGCACGCCCTGCGACATCAATTGCCGGGTGACGTCCGGCGTTTTGACGACGGCCATGATGTCAGCGTGCGCCTTGTCCACCACAGATGCAGGTGTGCCTGCGCGCGTCACTACCCCATACCACGTCACCGACTCGAAGGTATCAAGGCCCGCCTCTATCATCGTCGGCAATTCCGGCACGATGGAAGAGCGCTTTGCACTCGTTACCGCCAGCGCTTTCAGCCGACCTGATGCCACGTGCGGCATACCTGACAATGCGGTGGCGAACATGAATTGCACTTCACCGCCCACCAATGCCGTGATAACGGCCGACGCGCCCTTGTAGGGTATGTGCGTGGTCTTCACACCCGCCAAATGATTGAACATGATGCCGCTCAAATGCCCTGGCCCGCCGACACCCGGTGCACCGAAGTTGAGTTTGCCCTCGCGTGATTTCGCCAGGCCAATCAACTCGTTCACGGAGTTGACCTTCAGCGCAGGATGCACCACCAGCACAGCGGGGCCTTCGAGCATATTGCTGACCGGCGCAAGATCGCGCTCCAGATCGTAAGGCAGCTTACGCAACGCAGGATGCACCGCATGCGAGGTAATAATCAACACCATGGTATGACCATCGGGCGGCGATTGCGCGGTCAGATGCACGCCGATGGTCGCATCGGCGCCGGGCCGGTTATCGACCACCACCGGTTGACTCCAACGTGCCGATAAACCTTTGGTGACGATTCGTGCAAGGGTATCCGCGCCACCGCCGGGCGGGTAAGGCACGATGAATCGCACCGGGCGTGCGGGGAAATCAGCGGCCTGTGCGGCATTCGTCACTTCAGACACGACAAAGCCCGCACCAAAAATCGCCGTTGCCAGCACGGCTTTCCGAGCATCACGTATCCACATAGTTACTGGGCTCCTTGTGGGCTACTTGCCCGCGTGCGCGCTAATAGTCTGCGCACTCAAACAGGCGTTGACCTGATCCGGCGAGTAGCCGAGCACGTTCGCCAGTACTTCTTGTGTACTCTCGCCCAAATGCGGCACGTTAGGGCGCGCTGCGGTGTTCAACCCCGGCATCTGAAATGGCGCGTTAGGAACCCAATATTCACCCGCATCATCTTTGATGCGCGTATGGGCACCGCGCGCCAGCGTCTGTGGTTCCGCCATCACCTCGGCTACCGTTTTGTAGCGGGTACAGGGCACACCACCGGTTATCAATAAGCTCTCACATTGCCGGCTGGTCTGATTACACGTCCAGGCTTCAAGCAGCGTCATCAGTTCCGACCAGTGCTTCTCGCGCGTGCCGGATGTAACGAATCTCGCATCGCTCAGCCATTCGGGATGTCTCGCTACAACGGTAAGCTGTTCGAAATTCTTTTGACTGGTCGGCGCAATCACCACGTAACCATCCAGCGTTTTGAGCGGCGGATAGACGCGCACCTTTTCCTGGGTAGGCACTTGCGCCTCCTGACATTCCGTCGCCATGATATTGAGCATGCAGTCGAGTAGCGCTACATCGAGGTACTGCCCTTGTCCACTACGCTCCCGGTGAAACAACGCGCTCTGAATCGCGGCAAACGCCGACATGCCACCGAACACATCGGCAATATACGTTGCGGTGTTGCCCGGCTTGCTGCCGCCGTTGTACTCAACCTGCGCGAGATCAAATCCGCTCGCCGCATGAATAATCGGTGCGTACGCCGGGCGTTGCGCATCGGGCCCTTGCTGACCAAATCCCGAAATCGAACAATAGACTAGGGCCGGATGCAGTTGCGACATTGCCTTGTAACCCACCCCCAAACGATCCGCTACACCCGGCCGCCAGTTTTCAACAATCACATCGGATTTGTGCGCCAGCGCAACGGCAGCGTCGCGCCCTGCGGGCGATTTCAAATCCAGCACGATGCTCTGCTTGCCGCAATTGAGATGCCCAAAAAAACTGCTGTGACCGTTACGCATAGGCCGCCGCGTTCTATTGTGATCGCCGGAGGGCGATTCAACCTTGATGACCTGCGCGCCAAGATCAGCCAGCAGGCGCGTGCAATACGGCCCCGCCAGCATATTGGTGAAATCCAGTACCCGCACGCCATCCAAGGGCGACTTTAGTAACATCGGCGACTTCAACTCGGCATCAGTACTCACGAAACGTCCTTACAATTTATCAATAAAATCAATTGGTTATAATCTTGGCTTCTTTAATCACCACTGACCAGCGGCTGGTTTCGCGCTTGATGTGTTCGCCAAAGATTTCGGGAGAACTTGCCACGACCTCAGCTCCCTCGGCTTTCAGACTGGCGAGAAAATCCGGCGTGCGTATGACCTTTACCAACTCAGAATGCAGCCGCGCGATGGTGTCCGGTGGCGTGCGCGCAGGCGCGATCACGCCATACCAAATGCCCGACTGAAAATCCGGGTAACCAGACTCAGCTACGGTGGGTGTGTTCGGCAATACGGCGGAACGCTTGAGACTGGTTAGCGCAACGGCACGCACCCGGCCCGTGGTCACATGCGGCAACATGCTCACCACATCAACAAAGCCGAGGGACACTTCGCCGGTCATGATCGCCAGCACCGCCTGACCACCACCTCGATACGGAATATGCGTCATGGTGATGCGCGCCATCGAGTTAAACAACGCGCCGGACAAATGGCTGGAACCGCCCGTGCTGCCGGATGAAAACGTAAGTTGATCCGGGCGCGCTGTCGCCAGCGCCACCACATCCTTGACCGTCTTCGCTGGCAGTGACGGATGAACCGCCAACAAATGCGGCGCGGTAGCGATTAATGTAATCGGCGCGAAATCGCGAATATTGTCGTAAGGCAGCTTCGCCATCAGACTGGGGTTCACCGTGAAGGTCGGCGTGGTCATCATGATGGTATGACCATCGGGCACAGACTTCGCAACGAGTTCGGTACCGACGACACCGCTGCCGCCCGTGCGATTGTCCACAACCACCGGCTGCCCCAGCGCACCAGTCAGCGCCTGCGCCAGTTTGCGCGCAATCAGGTCGCTGCCACCACCCGCTGCAAACGGCGCTATGAAGCGCACAGGCCGGCTCGGAAACACCTGTGCCGCACTCAACTCAACCAGTCCAATCGCGAAGGCGATTAAAACGAGGCATTGCCTCTGCATACCTATGCTCATATTATTTTTTCAGCACGCAGTATCGTCAGCTTCGCGTCGTCAAAGCCCAGCTTGCGCAAACGTTCCATCGTGTGTTCGCCCAGCGTGGGTGCGGCACGCGATTGCGAAGCCGGTCGGGAATCAAACGTTATCGGGCAGCGCACTTCTTTAAGCTTGCCGAGTTTGGAATGCTCAGTGGTAATTACCAAACCGTCGATCAGTTTTCCGAACGTGGTGAGAGATTCCTTGATACTCAAAACCGGAGCCGCCAGCACACCGCGTTCAGTGAACAGCTTCAACCAATCAGCGCTGGACCGGCGCAGCAGCTCCACTTGCAATATGTCTATCAGCGCCTTGCGATGCTTGACGCGATCCCAGTTGTCTTTGAACCTTGGATCGGCCATGATATCTTCACGCTGCATGGCGGCACACAGTTCGCGCCACGACGCACGGTGAAACGCGCCCACCACAATGTATTTGCCTTCAGCCGTCTTGAACGCCTGATACGGCACCAGTTGCGGATGCCCGCTGCCTTGACGCGTGTAATTGGGCTCGCCATTCAGCACACTCACCACGTAGTTTGGCATCAGCGCGTAAGCGGCTTCCAGCAGCGAAATCTGCACATGCGAGCCTTCGCCGGTTTGAGTGCGTTTGTGTAACGCACTCAATATGCCGATGGTCGCCAGCATCGCGCCGGAAGCATCCACCACGGGCGTGCCGGTCTTCGACGGCGCGGAATCCGCATCGCCCGTCACATCCAAGATGCCGGAGTAGGCCTGCCCGATGATGTCGTTGCCGCCCATTTCCTCAAACCCCTTGGCACCGCCAAAAGCGGAGATCGAGCAATAGATCAGACGCGGATTGAGCGCGCGTAACGCTTCGTAACCGAGCCCCCATTCTGCCATACGGTGTGAGCGAAAGTTTTCGATCAGGACGTCAGATTCCGCTGCCAATGATCGAACAATCTCTTGCCCGGCCGGCTTGCGGATATCAATCGCGATGCCTTCCTTGCCGCGATTAATGCCGAGAAAATAACCGCTCTCGCCCTGCCCCACGTAATCGTCCGTAGCGCGTATCAGGTCACCGCGCCCCGGCTTTTCGATCTTGATGACTTCGGCGCCCATGTCGCCAAGCAGCATCGCGCTGAACGGCGCCGCCAACGCGGAACCCAGATCGAGCACTCTTAAGCCACTGAGATTTGACATGACTTTTAGGAGCTAGCCCAGGGGAATATGCAGCGGTTCGATAATGCGCCGCCATATGCCGGTATCACGTTTGATCATGTCACCCAGCGCAGCCGGCGTGCTGGATTCGGCGTTGACACCATCGTTCGCAAGGCGCGCACGAAAATCGTCGCGCTCCACCGTTTTCACCAGGGCCGCATTCAGGCGCGTAACGATGTCCGCAGGCGTGCCCACTGGTGCAAACAAGCCCCACCAATTCGTCACCACCAGATCAGCGTAACCGGATTCGAGCAGTGTTGCGGCATCTGGCAACTGCGGCGAGCGCTTGGGGCCAGTAATGGCGAGTATGCGCAGCTTGCCCGCTTTGTGCTGTTGCAGCGCGCCCGCAATGCCGTCGCAATACAGGGAAATCTGACCCGCCAGCAAATCCCGCATCGCTTCGGCGGAACCCTTGTACGACACCTCGGTAAATTTCAATCCCGCAAGACGCTCAAACGTTTTGCCGACGAGAAACGGCCCGCTACCTGGCCCTAACGAACCCATCACCAGTTGCGACGGGCGCGCTTTGGCGAACGCAACAAATTCCTTAATTGATTTCGCTGGAATCGAGGGATGTACCGCGATCGTCCAGCCGTGGCTGGAACCCATCAACCCTACGGGCGCGAAGTCCTCCGGCTTGTAGGAAAGCTGCTGGTACAGACGTGGATTGGCGGACATCGTCGCGGACACCGTGAACAGCAGCGTGTAACCGTCTTTCGGCGCCTGTGCCACGGCTTGCGCGCCGATAATGGTGGCAGCACCCGGCCGGTTTTCAATGAAGAACTGCTGACCCAGTTGATCCGACAAGCCTCTGCCAACCACGCGCGCATACACATCCGTCGCGCCACCCGCGACGTACGGTACGACGATGCGCACCGGCTTTACGGGATAGGTCTGTGCCAATGCTCCAGCGCCCAACGCGGCCAGCAGCAGGAAGGCAAGACATTCAACGATGCGCAAGCGGCTCATATCTTCGACTTAAAGTAACTATTTGATTTATAAGTATTTTTTAATTTCGCAAAATTCACTATGGCACCCCTCCCAGTCACTTTCGCGCGCGGCAGCAGCCACTGCACAATAGTTAGCGCGCTGGCGCCTTGCAAGGCCATCAGCGGAATAGCGTATGTGAATCGCAATCACAATCCGTCACCCGCGCTATCCAGCAGCGGCATTAGCATCAGCGCATCACCCAGTGTTTTTCCCTGCGGGTCCATGCGCAACGA
>JAYVQD010000050.1:0-11732 GCA_043777275.1 Nitrosomonadales bacterium | reverse complement strand
CCTTGTCTTCGGCGGATTTAATGAGCATCACTTTCCTTCATTGCCGACTATTAAATTTCACAACCGCCAAGGGATGAATCGTAACTCCGCGCGGCAACAAAAAAGGCAGCTTACGCCGCCTTTTTTGCCGCACATCCTGCATACACTCAGTCGTTGCCCGCGTACTTACCCGCCGTATCCGGAAACAAGTTCTTCACGATCTTGAATTTGGTCACGTCCACGGTGCCGTCCATGTGCAGATACATGGACGCATCGCGATACAGTTTTTCGATACCGAAGTCGAGCATCATGCCGTTACCGCCGTGCAGTTCCACCGCGTGTTTGCACACTTCGAGCACGGATTCAGACGCATACATCTTGACCATATTGCACAGCACTTCGGCGTCCGGCGCTTTGGCGTCGACCGCGCGCGAGGCTTCGAGCAGCAGCGAGCGCACGGCGCAAATCTTGGTGGCCATTTCCGCCAGCCGTATCGCGGTCGCCTGATGTTTGATGAGTTTTTTGCCGCCTTGGGTATAGTCGTGAACGTACTTCACGGTTTCTTCGTACGCGCGGACACCCACGCCCAGGTTTTTCGAGCCTTGAATAATTTTGCCGGGACGGAAATACACGCCCGCCTTGGTCAGCGCAATGTCTTCCACCAAACAATGATCCAGCGGCACGGCCATGTCTTCAAACACCATTTCGCCGTTGTTCATAAAACGCCCGCCGAGCGTTTCGTTGCAGCGCGCCACCGAGAAGCCCTTGGTTTCGCGCGGCACCAGAAAGCACGAGGTGCCCTTGGTCATGCCCGCGCCGGGCTTGGTGGTGGCGTACACCACGTAGAGCGAAGCATCGTAGCCGTTGCTGATGAATTGCTTGCGCCCGTTTATGACCCACTTGTCGCCTTTTTTCTCGGCGCGGGTGTGCATCATCGCTTCGGGCACATCGTACGGCAGCCAGCGATCAGACGCGCCGCGCGGCTCAGTCAGGCAGTGCGCCAGCAAAAATTGCGAGTCCGCCATGATTTTCGGAAACCAGATTTTCTTCAGATGCTCCGGCAGAATGTTGCGCAGCAGGACCGACACTTTCCATTGCTGCACCATTTTCTCGGCGATGCCGCAGTCGCCGCGCGAAATTTCTTCCGAGATCACCGCGAAGGTCAGCGTTTCGGTTTTCGGGTCGAGCGCGATGCCGCCGTATTCCTCGGGCACGCCCAGCGTGCGGATGCCGATTTCGTGCGCGACATCGAGAATTTTTCGCGGCAGACGGCCTTCCGGCTTCATGCTCCATTCAGCCTGCCAGTTTTGGCGCGTGAACGGAATAATGTGCTCGTTGACGAATTTGCGCGTGACATCGCGCATCATGATGGTTTCTTCGGACAAACCTCTTTCGTTGTAAATCATTGCCTGTCTTCCCTTTTGCGTTAAACCTGACTGCGCCTAACTTCGTCTTACTCGACCTTCAAACCTATGGCCTTGATCACTTTCGCGTTTTTCACCAGCGAATCCTGAACCACTTTGCGAAATTCTTCCGGCGTACCGGTGACGACTTCAGTAGCCTGCGCGGCGAGCAGGTTTTTCACTTCGGGCAGATGCGCAGTCTTGATGACCGCCGCGCGCAGCCTCTCGATGATCGGACGCGGCGTGCCTTTCGGCACAAAAAAGCCCTGCCAACCACTGTAGTCAAAGCCGGGGATCGTCTCTGCGATCGGCGGAATCGCGCCCATTAATGCCGAGCGATTCGGCAAGCTGTGTCCGATTGCGCGCACCTTGCCGCCGTTCACATGCGTCATCACTGCCGGCGCCGGTGTCAGCGTCCATTGCGATTCGCCCGCAATCACCGAGGTCACCGACGGCCCGCCGCCCTTGTACGGCACATGCACCGATTGCATGTTGGCGACCGACATGAAGTACGCGCCCGACAAATGGCTTTGCGAGCCAGCGCCAGCAGACGCCATATTAAGCTGACCCTGCTTGGCGTTGGCAGTGGCGATCAGCTCTTTGACCGACTTCACCGGTTGTGACGGATGTACCACCAGAATATTGGCGGTCACCGCGAATTGCGACACGTAGTCATAATCCTTGAGCGGATCAAAGCTCGGATTTTTTTGCAACAGCACCGCCACCGTGGACGCCGCGGTGGTGGCGCTGATAAGGGTGTAGCCATCCGGCGCGGCGTTCTTGGCGATTTCCATACCCACAATGCCGCCGGCGCCGGCGCGATTGTCGATCACCACCTGCTGGCCAATGACATCGGTCATCTTGTTACCCATGATGCGGCCTAACGTATCCACCGAACTGCCGGGCGCATTGGGCACCAGCATGCGAATGGGGCGGCTGGGATAACTGGCGGCGGACTCCGCAGCAATTGCGTTGACACTGGCACTAACACCGATGACAGCCGCAGCCACGCAGCATCCACCGGAAAGCATCGATTTGATTTTCATAATTTAAACGCTCCTCGTAAACTCGCGCATCAATCGTGCGCTGATCTATTGAACCGCAAGTACCCGGCAGTAAGTCGCAAACAAGGGGCGAATTGTTACCTTTCCGGCTACTTTACGCAATCGCTCTGATCGTGGACGCAGACTCCCTGTAACTACTTGAATTTGATAGAATAAGTTCAAGCCACCTTGCAGCCGCCCACCGTGAAAAAAACCATCTATGCCAGTGCGCAGGAAGCCGAAGCGGCCTTCTACGATGCGTTCGGCAAAAACGATCTCGAAGCGATGATGTCGGTGTGGGCCGACGACGACGAGATTTATTGCGTACATCCCGCCGGGCCGCGCATCAGCGGCCTGGCCAACGTGCGCGAATCGTGGCGGCGCTTGTTCACCAACGGGCAAACCCTCAGTTTTCAATTGCGCGCACGCCACGAAATTCAAGGCATGATGGTCGCCGTACATAGCGTTTACGAACAAATCACCGTGGCGGGCCAGGGGCCTGCGCGCAATCCGATGCTGGCCACCAATATCTATCTGCGCACCGATTTCGGCTGGCGCATGGTGGCGCATCACGCGTCGCCCGCGCCGGCAGCGCCTGCGCCGGACGCATCCGAAAGCGCGGAACCCAAGCGCGCACCCAAGACACTGCACTGAGCACTGCATTGAGCACTGCGCTGAAGATAGCGCGCAAAGCGCCAACCCTGTTACGAACTTTCCATCACAAGCCAACCCAGCGCACGATGTATAATTTACGCACCTCGCGTCGTTGTAATTCACGCTTGTGCCCACCTTTCCAATAAACTATAAGTATTTGTTTTTAAAGGATATTTTATGAGTCTCCCGGATTTCGGCACGCCCGATATTATCGTTGTTGGCGCGGGTAACGCCGCCGCATGTGCAGCACTCGCCGCGCGCGAACAAGGCGCAAACGTCATCATGCTCGAAGCCGCGCCCATCGACGATTGCGGCGGCAACAGCCGCTACACCGGCGGCCTGATGCGCGTGGTGTTCAACAACGTTGATGAACTCGCCGAGATCATCCCTGAGCTTACCGAGGAAGAAAAGAAAACCCACGATTACGGTTCGTACACCGCCGATGCGTACTTTGATGACATGGCGCGCATCACGCAGGAACAGACCGACCCCGATCTGTGCGAAATTTTGATTCGCCGCAGTTTCGACACCACGGTATGGCTGCGCAAAAAAGGCGTGAAGTTCCAGGCGAGCTACGGTCGCCAGTCGTACAAGGTCGATAACGGCACGCGCTACAAATTCTGGGGCGGCCTGGCTGCCGAGACTTGGGGCGGCGGCGAAGGCCTGGTCGCCAACGAGCACAAAGCCTGCGAACGCGACGGCATCAAGATTTTTTACGAAACGCCCGCGATCTCACTGCTCACCGACAACGACAACAACGTGCTCGGCGTGCGTGCGCGGCACAAAGGCCAGAACGTTGATATCAAAGCCAAAGCGGTGATTCTCGCCTGCGGCGGATTTGAATCCAGCGCGGAAATGCGCGCGAAATACCTCGGTCCGGGCTGGGATCTGGCCCATGTGCGCGGCACTCGTTACAACACCGGCCTCGGCATCAAAATGGCGCTCGACATCGGCGCAATGCCGTATGGCCACTGGTCCGGCTGTCACGCCGTGGGCTGGGATCGCAACTCGCCGCCGTTTGGCGATCTCGCGGTGGGCGATCAATTCCAGAAGCACAGCTACCCGTGGGGCATCATGATTAACGCCGACGGCAAACGCTTCTGTGATGAAGGCGCGGATTTCCGCAACTACACCTACGCCAAGTACGGCAAGGTTATTTTGAACCAACCCGGCATGTTCGCGTGGCAGGTGTTCGATTCAAAAATCATTCCTTCGCTACGCGACGAATATCGCATCAAGCGCGTCACCAAGGTGCGCGCCAACACGCTCGAAGAACTGTGCAAAATGATGGATGGCGTCAATCCGGAAGCCGCACTGCGCGAGATCACCGAATACAACAAGGCGGTGAAGCACGACAAAGAATACAACATGGCGATCAAAGACGGTCGTCGCACCGAAGGCCTCGCGATCAACAAAACCAACTGGGCCAACACCGTGGACACCGCGCCGTTCGAGGCTTACGCGGTGACCTGCGGCGTGACGTTCAGCTTCGGCGGTTTGAAAATCAGCGTCGATCCGGCGACCGAAGGCCAGGTCGAAGATACGAGTGGTCAGCCGATCAAAGGTTTGTACGCCGCCGGTGAGTTAGTAGGTGGGATTTTCTATCATAACTATCCGGGCGGCACCGGGCTGACATCCGGCTCAGTGTTCGGCAAGTTGTCGGGCACTACGGCGGGTAAAGCGGTGAAGGCTGGCTAAGAAACTCCCCACCGCTCCAGCACTCCCTCCCCTTCGGGGGCAAGGGAACACTTGTAGCGAAGCGAAAGGCTGGGATGGGGGTGGGGCAAAGTAACCCTGTTGTGACATAGCATCAGCAAAGGAGAAAACCATGAACGCTCCCACAGCAAAAATCCACAAGCCCGTGCGCGATCAAGTCAGCAAGGAAGAATGGGAAGTGCGCGTCAACCTCGCCGCGTGCTACCGCCTGATGGCCGAGTACGACATGGTGGAAATGATCGCGAATCACATCTCCGCGCGCATTCCCGGCACCACCAATGAGTTCCTCATCAACCCGTACGGCATGCTGTATGAAGAAGTCACCGCGTCGAGCCTGATTAAAATCGATCTCGAAGGCAACGTTCTGTTTAACGCCACCGATTACGGCGTCAATCAGGCAGGCTACGTGATCCACAGCGCGGTGCACAGCGCACGCCACGATGTCGATTGCGTGATTCACACGCATACGCTCGCCGGCATGTCGGTGTCCGCGCACAAACAAGGATTGATGCCGATCGCGCAAAGCGCCATGCGCTTCGACCGGATCGCCTATCACGATTACGAAGGCCCGGCGCTGCGGCTGGATGAGCGTGAGCGGTTGGTGCAATCACTCGGCGACTGCGAAGCCATGATTCTGCGCAACCACGGTTTGCTCACCGTCGGCGACACCATCCCGGAATGCTTCAACAACCACTACCGCCTCGAACGCGCCTGCCAGTTGCAGGTGATGACACTCTCCTGCGGCACCGAAATTCAGTTACCACCCGACGAAGTGGTGCAATCCACCTACGCCGGATTCAGCAAAACCGGCGCGCAACGCCGGCGTGGTTTGCTTGAGTGGCCGTCGCTACTGCGCAAACTGGATCGGATTGATCCCAGTTACGCGAGCTGATGTATCGCGGGTATTTCAAAACACACAAGCGGGCTGCGGCCCGCTTTTTGTTCCGCAAAGAGGCCAGAAATATCCAACTCCATACCATCGACGTTGCCGAAAAAATCCCCTGTCGTTCCCGCGCAGGCGGGAACCCATAACACACTCACGTAAATAAACATCGCATGAATTCCCGCTTGCGCGGGAATGACAGTGTTGTTGTAACGCAATGGATGACCAAAGGAGAACGAACATGGAAATCAAATCCACCCTCAAAGTCGTCAACGTCGCTCAAATCAAGGGCGCCGAAGGCGTAATCCCCGAGCAAAGCATGCGCCGCCTCATCGGTTGCCCGGAAATCCCCACCGACCGCCTGCGCGTCGGACACGCCACCTACACCCCAGGCTCGAAAGAAGAACTGCACTGGCATCCGATCGAAGCGTTTTATTACATCCTCTCCGGCCACGCTACCGTACGCGACATCGAAGGCAATGAGTTTGAAGTCAGCGCCGGATCATTTTTGTATTGCCCGCCCGGCATCGCCGGCGCACACGAGTGGGAAGTAAAAGAATCACTCGAACTGCTGGCGATCCGCGGCTCCACTGAATCGAACAAGAAGCTGCAATTCACCGTCGATAAAAAAACCAAGCGCTCGTATATCGATCTGGAAGAACTTGCCAAGCGTGATGCGATTAGTTTTAGCTCGCACTATTGAGCGATTTCGCGACAATCAAAGTCAAAACAACACCTATGAAAAAAACAACCACGCTATTCGCAGCACTGCTCACCCTTCTCACGCTGGCAAGCTGCACGCAGGAACAACAAAACAAAATCAACCGCGATATCCAAAACTACACCGGCACCAACGGTGTGCTGGAAATCTACGCGGGCGACAAGCTGGTGCGCCGCTTTCTCAAGGTCGACAAACTCAGCACCGCCATGGGCACCGACGACAACAAGCCGCGCCCCTACCGGTTTGGCTACGGCGTGCTGGACGAAAACCTGAACATGATCGCCGACAGCAACGAGAAAAAAGTCTATTTCGAGATCAGCGACTATTCAACGCACTACGTGTTTTTTGAGAATCCGCGCTAAATAAGGCCTGCGCCGGGTCTCGTGTAACTATTTCTTTTTATTGACTATTTATGTCTGGCACGATCAATACGATTTACCCCGGCCCCGACTTAAATCCGCGCAAGCCCAAACACGCGATTCCCTCAGGCGTGATCGATTGCCATTGCCACGTTTTCGACCAGTTCAATCCGGGCGAGAAATATCCGCTGGCGCCTAACCGCAGCTACACGCCCGCGCGTGCGACGATGGAACAATATCTGGCGATGTGCAAAACCGTCGGCATCGCGCGCACGGTGCAGGTCAACGCCAGCACGTTCGGCATGGACAACTCGCTGACCTTCGACTTGATCGCGACACTCGGGCAAGACAAAGCGCGCGGCATTTGCGGCATTGCACCCGACACGCCGCATGCCGAAATCGAACGCCTGCATCAAAGTGGTTTTCGCGGTGCGCGACTCTCCACTCACGTTAAAGGCTACGGGGGGCTGGATGCCCTGCCCGCGCTCGCGGCAAAAATCAAACCCGTCGGCTGGCATGTGCAACTGCACGTGAGTTCCAGCGCTGAATTGGCCGCCGTCGAATCGCAACTGATGCAGTGCCCCACACCCATTGTGTTCGATCACCTCGGCGGCGCGCGCGGTGAAGAAGGCGTCGATGCGCCGGGCTTTCAGGCGCTGCTGCGCGTGCTGAAAAACCGCGACGACTGCTGGGTCAAAATTTCAAGCTGGTATCGCCGCACCCACGCCGCACCGCCGGATTACGTCAACATGAAACCGCTGGCGCAGGCGTTACTGGCCGCGCGCCTGGATCGTTGCGTGTGGGGCAGCAACTGGCCGCATCCGGTGTGGAACGGGCCCATGCCGAATGATGGCGATCTGCTGGATTTGTTTTGTGATTGGACCCCGGATGCCGCTGTGCGCAAGCAGGTGCTGGTCACCAATCCGGAAATTCTTTACGGATTCAAATAGTATTCGGGCATGAAGTTGTATTTGGGATGAGTTTCACCCATGCTACGCGCTGGGCAACGAAATCACAGGAGTCAGCATGGGCAAACTGGATGGTCGTGTGGCTATTGTTACCGGCGCCAGCCGCGGCATCGGTGAAGAAATCGCGAAATTATTCGCACAGGAAGGCGCGAAAGTCGTATGCGCGGCGCGCACGCTGAACGAAGGCGATCATCGCCTGCTGTCCGGCTCGCTTTCCGGCACGGTCAAGCAGATCAAAGACGCCGGCGGACAGGCCATTGCCGTCCCGGTGGATGTCTCCAACGAGGCGGACTGCCAAAAATTGCTTAAGGCTGCCGAGGATGCCTACGGCACGGTCGACATTCTGGTCAACGACGCCGCGCTCACCTATTACAAACCCATCATAGATTACAACGTCAAGCATTGGGTCAAGGCGTTCGCGGTTAACGTGCATGGCCCGTTCATGCTGTCGCAACGGGTATTGCCCGGCATGATGAAATTGCAGCGCGGGGCTATTGTGAATATTTCATCCGGCTCGGCAATCGGGCCGGGCCGCGCGCCGTTCACCAACGCGCGTCCGGTCAATGGCGGCACCATGTACGGTGCGACCAAGGCGGCGCTCGAACGCTTTACGCAGGGCCTCGCGCAGGAAGTGGCTGAACACAACATCGCCGTCACCGCGCTGTCGCCTTCACAAGTGGTGCCGACGCCGGGTACTGTGTATCACAAACTCGTGAAGGGCATGGCTGACCCCAACTCCGAATCACCCATGTTGATGGCGCGCGCGGCATTGCTGCTGGCGAGCGAGCCTGCTGACAAAGTAAACGGCCGCGTCACGTACAGCCAGCAGCTATTGAGCGAGTATGGTTTGCTGGATAAACCCACCGGGCGCGGTGTAACGATCAAAGGTTCGGGTTACTCACAGATATAATTTCTGCGTTCATCTAATCGGGGGATCACCGTGGACTTACGTTTTACACCGGAAGAAAACAAATTTCGTGACGAGATAAAAACTTTTTTCCGCACTGCCCTGCCCGCGTCGATTCGCCGCAAAATGGAACTGGGCCAACGTCTGTCGAAAGAAGATACCGTCACCTGGCAGCGCATCCTCAACGCCAAAGGCTGGGCGGTGCCGAGTTGGCCGGTCGAATGGGGCGGCACGGATTGGGGACCGGTCAAAACCTTTATTTTCAAGGAAGAGATGCAGCTCGCCCCCGCGCCGGACCCGCTGAGCTTCAATGTCAGCATGGTCGGCCCGGTGCTGATCGCTTTCGGTACCGAGGCGCAGAAGCGCCACTTTCTGCCGCGCGTGGCAAATCTCGATTACTGGTTCTGCCAGGGTTTCTCCGAGCCGGGCGCGGGTTCCGATCTGGCTTCACTCAGAACCTCGGCCAAGCGCGATGGCGACGACTATATCGTCAACGGGCAAAAAATCTGGACCTCGCGCGCGCATCACGCCGACTGGATGTTTTGCCTGGTGCGCACCAGCTCCGAAGGCAAGCAGCAAAGCGGCATTTCCTATCTGCTGATCGATACGAAATCGCCGGGCCTCACCATACGCCCGATACACACCATCGACGGCGAACATCATTTCAACGAAGTGTTTTTCGACAACGTGCGCGTGCCCGCCGAGAATATCGTCGGCGAAGAAAACAAGGGCTGGGGCTACGCCAAATACCTGCTCGGCCACGAGCGTGTCGGCATCGCGCGCATCGGCATCGCGAAGTACCGCATACAGCGCGCCAAGGCGCTGGCCGCCGACGTGATGGTGGGCGATACGCCGTTGTCGGAAACCGAACGCTTCCGCGAAAAAGTCGCCTCGATTGAAGTCGAACTCAAGGCGCTGGAAATCACCCAGATGCGCGTGGTCGCCAATGCGGTGCATCTGCCGCCGGGCGCGCCCGATCCCACGTCGTCGATTCTTAAATTAAAAGGCACCGAGTTGCAGCAGGCCACCACCGAAATCCTGATGGAAGTGGCCGGCGCGCACGCCATGATTCGCGAGCCGGAACATCTGTGGGGCACCGCCACCGAGCCGTCGATAGGCCCGGAATGGACGACCACTACCGCGGCGGATTATTTTTACACGCGCGCCGCGTCGATCTACGGCGGCTCGAACGAAATTCAAAAGAACGTCATCGCCAAACGCATACTCGGGCTGTAGAACGCATAACCGATCAAACGGAAACCACCTATGGACTTCGATTTCAGCGACGAGCAACGCATGCTCAAAGACAGTGTCGAGCAACTGATTGGCGATCGCTACGACTTTGAGCAACGCAAAAAATATATGAACGAGGAATCCGGCTACAGCCGCGCGCAATGGGCCCAGTATGCCGAGATGGGTTTATTGGGACTTCCGTTCGACGAAAAATTCGGCGGCGTGGGTGGAGGGCCGGTGGAAACCATGATCGTGATGGAGGCCTTCGGACGTGGACTGGTACTCGAACCGTATCTCGCCACCGTGGTGCTCGGCGGCGGCCTCGTCAATCTCGGCGGCAATGATGCGCAGCGCGCGGCCATCCTGCCCAAAATCGCCGACGGTAGTTTGCTGCTGGCGTTCGGCCATTCCGAAGCGCAGTCGCGCTACAACCTGGCGGATGTCGTCACCACCGCCCGGCGCGATGCCGACGGCTGGATACTCGACGGCGAAAAAAGTTTTGTGGCGCACGGCAACTGTGCGGACAAGCTGGTGGTGTCCGCGCGCATTTCGGGTGAACGCAGCAGCCGCGAGGGCATCGCGCTGTTTCTCGTCGATACAAAAACCGAAGGTGTGTCGCGCAAAAGTTATGAAACGCAGGATGGCCTGCGCGCCGCGCAAGTCAAACTGTCGGGCGTTAAAGTCAGCTCGAACGATGCCATCGGTGACCCCGGCAAGGCACTGGCGCTGATCGAGCGCGTAGCCGACAACGCTCTGACGGCGGTGGCAGCAGAAGCCGTCGGCGCGATGGCCGCCGCCCATGAAACCACGCTGGAATACCTGCGCACGCGCAAGCAGTTCGGCGTGGCCATCGGCAGCTTTCAGGTGTTGCAGCATCGCGCGGTGGATATTCTGGTGAGCCTGGAGCAGGCGCGCAGCATGGCGCTCTACGCCACCATGATGGTGAATGACCCCGATCCCGCGGAGCGCAGCAAAGCCGTTTCCGCGGCCACGGTGCAGATACGCCGCTCCGGCAAGTTCATCGGCCAGCAAGTGGTGCAATTGCATGGCGGCATCGGCATGACCCTCGAATACAAAATCGGCCACTATTTCAAACGACTCACCGCGATGGAGTCGCTGCTCGGCGACACCGATCATCATCTCGCCGCGCTGGCGCGCGCCGGGGGCTTGATCGAAGCGGGTTTGTAATATGAAACCTTGCGTATCGGTATTTCTGAAAGTGCGCGGGCTGAATTACCACTGCCGCACCTGGGGACGCGAAGGCGCGCCCAAGCTGTTCATGCTGCACGGCTTTCAGGATGTCTCCGCCTCCTGGCAGTTTACGGTGGATGCGTTTGAAAAAGACTGGCACGTCATCGCTCCCGACTGGCGCGGTTACGGTCTGACCGACTGGGCGGGGCAGGACACCTACTGGTTTCCTGATTTCGTAGCGGATCTCGATGCCATACTCGATCACTTCGAGCCCGATCTGCCGACGACGCTGGTCGCGCACAGCATGGGCGGCAGCATTGCCGCGCTGTATGCGGGCGCGATGCCGCAACGCATACGCAAACTGGTGAGCGTCGAAGGCTTCGGCGGGCCGCCCGCGAACGCGGAGGATGCGCCACGCCGCTACGCCAAATGGCTGCGGCAAATCGTTCAGGGCGAGGCGCAGCGGCCTTATGCCGATTTCGCGGATTTTGCAGAGCGCATGATGGCGGAAAATCTGCGCCTGACGCCCGAGCGCGCGGCGTTCCTGGTGCAGCACTGGGGCAAGGCGCAAGCCGATGGCACGGTAGTGCGCCGCGCCGATCCCGCGCACAAAGTACTACGCCCCACCCCGTCACGCGCGGATGAAGCGATCGCTTGCTGGCGGCAGATCAGCGC
>JAYVQD010000049.1:0-3004 GCA_043777275.1 Nitrosomonadales bacterium | reverse complement strand
ATGTTCATGGTGGACATGAGCGGCTCGACCAAGGGCTGGATCAACGAGGCCGAGCGCGAGGCGCTGGTGTTGCTGGCCGAGGCGCTCGAAGTGCTGGGAGACCGTTATGCCATCTACGGCTTCTCGGGCATCACGCGCAAGCGCTGCGAGATATTTCGCGTGAAGCGTTTTGACGAGCCGTATTCCGACGCCGTGAAACAGCGCATCGCCGGTATTGTGCCGCAAGACTACACGCGCATGGGCGTGGCGATTCGTCATCTCACCGCGCTGCTCGAAGACGTTGATGCCCGCACCAAGCTGTTCGTCACGCTGTCCGACGGCAAGCCGGATGACTACAGCGACAACTATCGCGGCGACTACGGCATTGAAGACACGCGCCAGGCGCTGCTCGAAGCGCACCGTGCCGGCATCAAACCGTTTTGCATCACCATCGACTACGAAGCGCGCGATTATTTACCGCATATGTATGGCGCGGTGAACTGGACCATGGTGGATGACGTCTCACGTTTACCGCTCAAGGTGGCGGATATTTATCGCCGTTTGACTACTTAACGCCACATAAAATTATTGTTTAAAAACAAATACTTATGAAAACATCTCGCATGAAGATTGCGTGCGGCCTGCTGTGCATCGTGTTCAGCACCGCAACGGTAACGGCACAAACTCACGCCACACAGGAGCACCGCATCCGCGTCACCACCCTGACCGAGGGCCTGTCGCATCCGTGGTCGATCGCCTTTTTGCCCGACGCGCGCATGCTGGTCACCGAGCGCAGCGGAAGGCTGCGCGTCATCGGTCGCGATTTCAAGCTTGACCCACAGCCGGTGGCTGGCGTTCCCGCCGTGGCAGCCGTGGGCCAGGGCGGATTGATGGATGTGGTGTTGCATCCGAAGTTCGCTGAGAACAATTGGGTCTACCTGTCGTATTCCGCAGGGGACAACCAAGGCATCGGCACCGAAGTCGCGCGCGGCACACTGCGCGGCAATCAACTGGAAAACGTGCAAGTCATTTTCCGCATGCTGCCGAAGCTGCGCACCGGCTATCACTTCGGCTCGCGCATCGTGTTCGACCGCGAAGGTTATTTGTTTATCACCCTCGGCGACCGCGGCGAAATGGAGCGCGCGCAGAATCCCGGCGATCACAACGGTTCGGTGATCCGCCTGCACGACGACGGTCGCGTGCCGAAAGACAATCCGTTCGTTGGCAAACCCGGCTGGCTGCCGGAAAAATATACGCTGGGCAATCGCAACATGCAGGGCGCGGCGCTGCATCCGCAAACCGGCTTGTTGTGGACGCACGAACACGGCCCACAGGGCGGCGACGAAGTGAATATGATTCGTGCCGGCGTGAACTACGGCTGGCCGGTCATCACCTACGGCGCGAACTACGGCACCGGCACTAAGATTGGCGAAGGCCCCGAGAAATCCGGCATGGCGCAACCGCTGCACAAATGGGTGCTGTCGATAGCGCCTTCGGGCATGGCGTTTTACAGCGGCAACAAATTCCCGAAATGGCGCGGCGACCTGTTCGTCGGTGCGCTAAAAGATCAAATGCTGGTGCGGTTAAAGCTCGACGGCGAAAAAGTGGTGCGCGAAGAGCGTCTTATCAAAAACACCATCGGCCGCATCCGCGACGTGCGCGCGGGGCCGGATGGATTTATTTATCTGCTGACCGACGAACCCAATGGCGTGCTGGCGCGTGTGGAACCCGCCGATTGACCCGTTTACCCATCAGGCGCTCTTAAACCGCGTCGCCCGCGCAAACAAAATCGCCGCAAACGGCAGCGCCAGCGCGATCACCGTTCCCACGATCAGCAGATCGCCCAACTGACTGTAATCCTGCGCCACTTTGACTGCGCCGTCGGGTGCGCGCACTTCGCGCGCCACGGTGTACATCTGGTTCAGGTATTTGCTGCCGAGTGCCGCCGCCGACAGCGCGAGATTGGTGAATGACGCCATCACCGCGAAATACGTCGCCTTGAGATTGACCGGCGCCGAACGCGCGATCCACGCCAGCATCGGTATCATCGCCACTTGCCCCAGCGGCGCCGAAATCGAGGTATCCACCAGCGCGATGGTGCGCGCGCCCACCATGCCGCCGGTCGCCGCCGATGTCCACTCGTGCAGGCCGTAATACATGCCGATGGTCGGCGCCGAGAGCACCAGGCCGCATAGCGTGAGAAAACCCACCACGTAGGCAATCGAATGATCGGCCATGAAGCGGCGGAAGATGAAAATACCGAACAGCGTCAGCACGTTGCCGATCAGCCCCAGCGTGGACAGGAATTGCTCATCGAATTGCAACACGTCGATCATCCACCACGATACGCCGGGGCCGGCGTCGGGCACCGCGCGAAACACGAAAATCACCACCGCAGTGCCGACCAGCGTCGAGCGCAAATCCGGCGCAAGCTCGCGTGTGAGTCGCGCGATCAGGAACAACAAAATCGCCATCGAGCCCGCGAACACGATCTCCTGCTTTAACGGAATGTCGCTAAACCCCATCGTCAGCGTGAACGCCACAAAGGCCAGGCTGCCGCCGAGTATCCACCAGTTCGGCGCGGTCTTGTCGGCGTGTGCATCCAGTGCGGCGTGGATCAGCGCCGCGGATGCGCCGACCGCGCGCAGGTGGCGGCGTTCACGTGCGCGCAACACCGAAGCCAGCACCACGCCGAGCACCGACACCACGGGAATAACCAGCGCCCATTCATAGAGCTTCAGGTAAATCGCAGCCTTGGCGGCCTTCGACAACCCTTCGCTGTCGGCGAACACGACAATGTTGACCAGCGCCACCAGCACGGTGCCGCCGATAATGGCCACCCGTCCCAGCGTCTGCATGGTCGTGTGCATGAGTTTTTGTTGCGCATCGGGGATGGGCTGCCCCGCTTCATCCAGTTTAGGCACCGCCTCCACCGTCATGGCATCCGCCACCACGTCCTGAATCACATACCCAATGGGTGACAGCAGCGCCGCCAGCACAAACCACGCTTTGACCGGCATCACCG
>JAYVQD010000048.1:0-11783 GCA_043777275.1 Nitrosomonadales bacterium | reverse complement strand
CCGTCATGTGCGTGTTTCCCGATGCCGGGGCAGCGGTGGCAGCGGCGGTGGAAATGCAAACGGTGCTCAGCGCGGCAAATCAGAGCGGGCCGCCGATGCGTATCCACATCGGACTGCATGCGGGGCCCGTCCTGGTGGAGGACAACGATGTATTCGGCGATACCGTGAATGCGGCGGCGTTTCTCACCAACGTGGCGATGGCCGACCAGATTCTGCTGTCCGACGTGACCGAACGTGCTTTAGCGGGGCCGCTCAAAGTCATGGTACGGCCGTTATTCAGCGCGGTATTGAAGGGCGGGTCGGGCGAGTCCGCGATTTCTCAGGTGCTGTGGCGCGTGGATACGATGGAGCTTACCGACCTTAACCTGATGGCGCCGCGCGTGATTCCCTCCGACGGCGGCAGCCTGGTGGTGTCGCACGGTGAAGAGCGCGTTCGTGTCGATCGCTGGCGTCCGTTGATTGTGATCGGACGCGCAGCGGGGTGCGATATCACAGTGACCGATCAGTTTGCTTCGCGCCGCCATTGTTCGATACGCTTTGTGCGCACCAGCTTTTATCTGGTGGATCACAGCATCAACGGCACCTACGTCACCCTCGCCAGCGGCGACGAAGTCCACTTGCTGCGCGGCGAAATTGTGATCGAAGGCTCAGGCCAGATTCGCCTCGGCCGCAGTCGTACCGGGCAGGCAGACGATGTGATCGACTTTCAGCGTGACCGGCGTTCGCAGTTTCGGGTTTAGGGCCGCTTGACGTTGGGCGTTCGGAGTCTGGAGTTGGGAGTAACACCGATCGGGTTTACTCCGAACTCCGAACTCTCAACTCAAATACTATCGGCCAAGCCCTCGATCACCTGCGTGCCGCTGCGCTTTTTGTCGCGCGCTTCCTCGGGTGATTCTGTTCCTTGCGGCGTGGCGGCGATCTGCGCATACAGGTCAGCGGCGCCTTGCAGGATGCGCGGCGTCAGCCCCACGCCTTCGAAGGTTTTTGCGATTTCATGCATCTCCGGCACCCAGCGGTACGCCTTGAACGGCATGCCGGCGCTGCGGCTTAGCACCGATTCGTACAGCTCGGCCTGGCTGCTTTTGAATTCTGCTTCCAGCGTTTTGTCGACGCCGAGTTTGCGCGCGGCGATCAGCAATTCGGCGCCGAGCGCGATGCTGCCCTTGGTGAGCGCGGCGTAACACATCTTGACAGCGGAGGCGTCGCCGATTTTTTCGCCCGCCACGCGCACGATGATTTGCGCGCAGTTGATGCGGTTCATCAATGCCGCGTCGGGTCCGGACACGTAAAAGCGCTGTTTGGCTGTGCCGCGCGGTGGTGGTCCGATGATGCCGGCGTCGATCACGGTGCAACCGACGGCGCTCATGATGTTGGTGATTTCAGTCATGGTTTGCGGTGCGATGGCGTTGCAATCGACAAAAACAATTTTGCGGCCCGTGGCTTTGCACGCGGCGGCGACGGCGCGCGCGTTGGTCACGGCGGCGCCCGGATCGAGTATCGACATCACCATGTCGCAGGTCTGCACCAGCTTATCGAGCGAGCCGCAGTCGGTGAGCCCAGCTTTTTCGCCGAGTCCGCGTGTGCGGGCGCTGCGTCCGTCCGACGCCATGCACACATGGAAGCCTATTGATTTGAGGCAGAGTGCGACGCCTTGTCCCATGTCGCCGGGGCTGGTGATGCCGATGCTGTTGTTGAGTTCCATGCGGTTTTCTCCTTGATAGCTGAATGCAGGCGGGCGATGCGTGACAAGAGTTTACGCTAAAATAGTGCTACCCCGCACCCGCCGAAATCGGCTCTTTTCCAAGTAACCCTGATGGTTTTTAGATGCTGATTTGGCTGGTCGTTGTCCTGTGCTTTCTGACGTTCGGCAGCTTTATCGGCGTGCGCGTGCTGATGTCGCTGTTCGCGCTCGAACTGGGCGCGTCGCAGGCGGCGGTGGGTGTGCTGATTGCCTTCTTCGCCATCTTTCCCTTGTTCATGTCCGTCTACGCGGGGCGCGTGATTGATCGCGTCGGCAGTTTCTGGCCGGTGTTCGGCGGCATGGCGGGGTTTTGCGCCGGGGTGATGATCCCGTTTATTTTTCCGGTGTTGCCCGCGCTGTATATTTCGGCGCTGGTGAGCGGCTTGTCGCTGGTGTTTTTTGGCGTGGCCTCGCAGCAACTCGTTTCGTCGATCGGCGGCGCGGCGTCGCGTAATCGCAATGTCAGCTATTACAGCATCGGTTTGGCGGCGAGCGGGTTTGTCGGGCCGCTGGGCGTGGGGTATGTCATTGACCATCACGGCCACCGCATGGCGTATCTCGCGCTGGGTGTGGTGTTGTTGCTGGTGAGCATGGTGTGGTTTGCGTGTCGGCGCCACATACCGCCGCCGCGCGTGAAGGATCAAGCCACCTCCACCAGCGGCATCGTGGAAATATTGCGCAACCCCAATCTGCGCCTGACGATTATGGTGGCGGGCATTGTCGTCGCCGGCATGGACTTGTACACGTTTTACATGCCGATCTATGGTCATGAAATCAAACTGTCTGCCACCATGATCGGCGCAGTGATGGGCGCGCAGGCGCTGGCGGCGCTGCTGATGCGCATTGTGATGCCGGCGTTGCTCAGACGCTGGAGCGAAGAAAGCGTGATGGCGGGCGCGCTGCTGGTGGCGGGGTCGGCTTACTTTTTGTTCCCGTTCTTTCAGGGGGTGACGATGTTGTTCATGATTTCATTTCTGCTGGGGCTGGGCCTGGGCTGCGGCCAGCCGCTGTCGCTGTTGATGGTTTATAACCGCGCCCCGGCGGGGCGTTCGGGCGAGGTGCTGGGCGTGCGCTTTACGGTGGTGAACCTGATGCATCTGGTGATACCGATTACGTTCGGCGTGTTAAGCGCGGCGGTGGGCCTGATGCCGGTGTTTGTGGCAACGGCGGCGTTGATGGTGGTGGGCAGCCACCTGAGCCGCCGCGCAGCGGGGGTAAAATAGAAATTCCAGCGTAAGTTCCAAAGTAAGTTCCAAAGTAAGTTCCAACGTAAGTATGAGGAGTTCATCATGAACTGGCGGCGATGGTTGGCGGCGATAGGGCTGATGGGCGCGGGCGCGGTTGCGGCGCAGGGGGCTGATCCCGTGGTGCTTTTACTGGACCAGGCGCTGGCGGGCGAGCATCGCTCTGAAGCCAACCGTAAGCGCGATGTCTACCGACATCCGCGCGAGACGCTACTGTTTTTTGGACTAAAGCCCGACATGTCGGTGCTCGAAATCTGGCCGGGCGGCGGTTGGTACTCGGAGATACTGGCACCGGTGCTCCGCGACAAAGGCAAACTCTATCTCGCGGGCAACGCGATTGAAAATCCCAAGCTGCCGGCGTGGCAGCGTGAAGCACGCGAAAAACAGGAGGCAGCCTACGCGAAACGCCCCGCGCTTTTTGGTAAACCGGTGTTCACCTCGCTCGGGCCGCCGGAGTACCTGGCGATTGCACCGGCAGGCAGCATGGATATGGTGCTGACCTTTCGCAACGTGCATAACTGGAGCGCGCAAAGTTCGAGCACGCAGAGAGCCGACGCGCTGGTGTTCAAGGCGTTTTATGAAGCACTCAAACCGGGCGGCATCCTGGGTGTGGTGGAACATCGCGCGAATCCGGGCACGCCGTTCGAGCAGCAGATCAAATCCGGTTACATGACCGAAGCGTATGTGATCGAGCTCGCGGAAAAAGCCGGTTTCAAATTGGCGGCTAAATCGGAAATCAATGCGAATCCCAAAGATACCAAGGATCACCCCAACGGCGTGTGGACACTGCCGCCGATGAGCCGCGGACGGCTTGACCCGGAAAAATATTTGGCTATCGGCGAGAGTGATCGCATGACGCTCAAGTTTGAGAGACCCTTGAAGTAAATAAAAAATTGTTTAAAAACAAATACTTACAATATATTCTCGCGTTGCTGCCGATAGTGATGGGGTTGGGTGCTTGCAGCGAAAAAGCGCCTGCGCCTGACCTCGTGCCGCTGGTGGTGACGCAAAAAGCGGTCGCGGGCGATGCGGGTTTGCAAGCCAGCTTTGCGGGTGAAGTGCGCGCGCGCTCGGAGTCAGCGCTGGGTTTTCGCGTCGGCGGCAAGATCACCGAGCGGCTGGTGGATGTGGGCGCAGTGGTCAAGGCGGGAACGCCGCTCGCGCGCATCGATGCGCGTGACCTGCAACTGAACTCGGCCAGTGTGCGCAGCCAGCTCGCGGCGGCGCAGGCCGATGTGGTGCAGGCGCAGGCCGATTACACGCGCTATAACGATTTGTATCAGAAAAAATTCGTCAGCGGCGCCGACATCGACAAACGCAAAGCGACGCTGGATGTCGCCCAGGCGCGTCTCGATCAGGCGAAGGCGCAACTGAACGTGGCAGACAATCAAAGCACCTACGCGGTGCTGGCGGCGGACCGCCCGGGGGTGATCACCGCCGTGGAAGCGGAAGCCGGACAAGTGGTGGCCGCCGGACAAACCGTGGTGCGTCTGGCGCGCGACGCTGAAAAAGAAATAGCGATCGCGGTGCCGGAAAACCGTTTGCCCGAATTGCAGGCGGCGCAAAAAATCGACGTTACCCTTTGGGCCACGCCCGATAAGCGCTACGCCGGAAAAGTGCGCGAAATTTCACCCGGCGCCGACGCGGTAACGCGCACCTATGCGGCGCGCATCGCGGTGGCGGAGGCGGATGTGCAGATGCGGCTCGGCATGACAGCGAACGTGCTGGTGCATCGCGCAGGCGCCGGCAGTGCATTCGTGTTGCCGCTCACGGCGCTGTATCAGCAGGGCGCGAATACGGCGCTGTGGATCGTGGATCCGAAAACCCAAACGGTGAAGTTGATGCCGGTTACCGTGGGAGCGTTTCGCGAGGATGCGGTGACGATCGTGTCCGGCGTCAACGACGGCGATGTGGTGGTGACGGCGGGCGTGCATAAGCTCACGCAGGGGCAGAAGGTGCGCGTGGCCGGCGAAGCGCCCGCGCGCAAGTAACGTTCGCCGACACCGTGAAATCGTTCAACCTGTCGGAATGGGCGCTGGCGCATCAGCAACTGGTGCTGTATTTTATTATCGCGCTGCTGGTGTCGGGCGTGATCGCTTACGCCAATCTGGGACAGGCCGAAGACCCTGAGTTCACCATCAAGGTGATCGTGATCAACACGCAGTGGCCGGGCGCTTCCGCCGAAGAAGTTGAACTGCAAATCACCGAAAAGCTCGAAAAGAAATTGCAGGAAACGCCGTGGATCGATCATGTGCGCAGCTTTTCGCGTCCGGGGCAGTCGATGATTTTTGTCCTGCTCAAGGATTACGCGCCGCCTAAAGAGGTGCCGGAAGTCTGGTACCAGGTGCGCAAGAAAATCAACGACATCCGCCACACGCTGCCGCGCGGTGCGCAGGGGCCGTTCATCAATGACGAATTCGGCGATACCTTCGGTACCATCTACGCGTTTACCGCGGATGGATTTTCGTATGCGCAAATGAAGGATTACGCGGAAAGTGCACGCCGGGAATTGTTGCGCATCCCGAACATCGCGAAGGTGGAGTTGCTGGGCGAACAGCCGGAAAAAATATATGTGGAAATTTCGCACAAAAAACTCGCCACGCTGGGCGTTGATCCCCTGCAGATATTCAATCTGCTGGATGCGCAGAATTCGATGACCCCGGCGGGTAGCGTCGATACCGCGAGCGACCGCATTCACCTGCGCGTATCCGGCGATTTCACCTCGGTGGAAAGCATCCGCGAGATCGGCATCCGCGCGAATAACCGCTTGTTTCGTCTGGGTGATATCGCGCGCGTGTATCGCGGATACGCCGATCCGCCGGCGCTGAAAATGCGCTACAAGGGGCAGGACGCGATCGGTCTCGCGGTGTCGATGAGCAAAGGCGGTGACATTATCGAGCTGGGCAAGCAGCTTGCGCCGGCGATTGAGCGCGTGCGCGCCAATCTGCCGGTGGGTCTGGAGCTGCATTCGGTTGCGGATCAACCGACGGTGGTGAAACGCTCTGTGCGCGAATTCATGCGCACGCTGATGGAGGCGGTGGGGATCGTGCTGCTGGTGAGTTTTATATCGTTGGGCTTTCGCACCGGCGTGGTGGTGGCGCTGTGCATCCCGCTGGTGCTGGGAGTGACGTTCTTGTTCATGAAGCTGTTCGGCATTGACCTGCAACGCATTTCGCTCGGCGCGTTGATTATCGCGCTCGGGCTGTTGGTGGACGACGCCATCATCGCGGTTGAAATGATGGTCAACAAAATGGAGCAGGGCTGGGATCGCGTGCGCGCGGCGAGTTTTGCCTACACCAGCACGGCGTTTCCGATGCTGACCGGCACGCTGGTGACCGCGGCAGGGTTTCTGCCGGTCGGTTTTGCCAAGTCGTCGGCGGGCGAATACACGTTCTCGATTTTTGCGGTGGTGACGATCGCACTGCTGGTGTCGTGGGTGGTGGCGGTGATATTCACGCCGTATATCAGCTACAGGATTTTGCCGAATTTTCAGGTGCATCCCGATGCGCATGAAGACGCGGTGTATCAAAAGAAGTTTTATCGGATGTTCCGGCGCGTGGTGACAGCGTGCGTGCGTTTTCGCAAAACGGTGATGCTGGCGACCGCGCTGATATTCGCGTTGGCATTGGTCGGATTTGCGCTGGTGGAACAGCAGTTTTTCCCTTCGTCGAACCGGCCGGAACTGCTAGTCGATTTGCAATTACCCGAAGGCTCGTCCCAACGCGCTACCCAGGCCGAAGTTCTGAAAATGGAAAAAGTGCTGGCGGGCGATGCGGATATCGAACAGCAGTCGGTGTATGTCGGCGGCGGCGCGCCGAGGTTTTATTTGCCGTTGGATATTCAATTGCCGAATCCCGCGTTCGCGCAGTTCGTGGTGATGACTAAAAGCAACGACGCGCGCGAGCGCGTATTTGTGCGTGTGCAGGCGGCGCTGGAAAAAGATTTTCCGATGGTGCGCGGGCGCGTTAACCGGCTCGAAAACGGGCCGCCGGTAGGGTATCCGATTCAATTTCGGGTGTCGGGGCCTCATCCTGAGACGGTGAAGGCGCTGGCCACGGAAGCCGCTGCGGTGATGCGCGGCAATGCAAACGTGTTCAATGTGCATCTGGACTGGAATGAACGCGCCAAAGTCATCAAGCTCAATGTCGATCAGGACAAGGCGCGCGCGCTGAACATCAATTCGGCGCAACTCTCGGCGGTGTTGAATTCGATATTGACCGGCTACAGCGTGACGTTTTTTCGCGAAGGCGACAAGCTGATCGAAGTGCTGGCGCGCGCCGAAGCCACCGAGCGCATGAACATCGGTGCCATCGGCGACTACAACATTCCGCTGACCGGCGGGCGCACCGTGCCGCTGTCGCAATTGGTAACGATTTCGTATGAACTCGAAGACGGCGTGGTGTGGCGCCGCAATCGGCTGCCCACGGTAACAGTGCGCGGGGATATTCAGGGCAACGCTCAAGCGCCGGTGGTGACGGCGCAGATTGATCCGTTGCTCAATCCGCTACGCGCCAGGCTGCCGGCGGGCTATTACATCGACATTGGCGGCGCGGTGGAAGAAAGCGCGAAGGGCCAGTCGTCGGTGGCGGCGGTGATGCCGCTGATGATTTTTGTCACGATTACGCTGTTGATGATTCAGTTGCAAAGTATCAGCCGCACGTTTCTGGTGTTGCTCACCGCGCCGCTGGGGCTGATCGGTGCGACGTTCTTTTTGCTGCTGTTCAACATCCCGTTTGGCTTTGTGGCGATGCTGGGGGTAATCGCGCTGTCGGGCATGATTATGAGAAATTCTGTGATTTTGGTTGACCAAATCGAGCAGGATATTGCCGCCGGCAAACCGGAATGGGAAGCCATCATCGGCTCGACCGTGCGCCGCTTTCGTCCGATCATGTTGACGGCGGCAGCGGCCATATTGGCGATGATTCCGCTCACCCGCAGTGATTTCTGGGGGCCGATGGCGGTGGCGATTATGGGCGGGCTGCTGTTTGCTACCGTGCTGACGCTGACGTTTCTGCCGGCGTTGTATGCAGCGTGGTTTAGAGTGAAAGAAGTATAATAGTGTTTAAAAACAAATACTTATGTATATTTTTGATATTGCTGTCAACAAACGGTAGCGCGTCGGCTGCGGGGATCGAAACCGTCAAGTTCCCCAGCCGCGACGGCAGCACCGAACTCGTGGGCTACCTGTTCAAGCCCGCCATACCCGGGCCGCACGCAGCAGTGGTGATGCTGCACGGACGCGGCGGACCGTATTCATCGCTCAAGCCCGGCTTGGTATCGGCCGGAAATCTGACTGCACGTCATCGGATGTGGGGCGAATTCTGGGCGGCGCGTGGTTATCTCGCGTTGCACGTCGATAGCTTTGCGCCGCGCGGCTATGCGCAGGGCTTTCCGAAGCATTCCTACAGCGCGCGCCCCGCAGCGGTGAGCGATCAGACGGTGCGTCCGCTCGATGCCTACGGCGCACTGGATTATCTGCGCACGCGCAACGACGTGATTGCGGACCGCATCGGCCTGCAAGGCTGGTCGAATGGCGGCATGACATTACTGGCGGCGCTGGCCGCGAATCCGCCACGCGTGGCGCCCGATATAGCGAATCGCGTGCGGCTCGCCAAGGCCGCACCCCACAGCGACTTTCGCGCAGCCATTGCGCAATACCCCGGCTGCACCGTGCAGCGCGATCAGGCGGATTACCAGCCATATGCGCCGCTGCTGTTGCTGGTGGCGTCCGACGATGATGAAGTCTCACCCACAGTGTGCGCCACGCTGGGCGCGCAACTGAAACAGCGCGGCGCCGAGATTGAATTCGTGGCCTACGACGGCGCGCATCATTCCTACGACGACCCCGGCAAGACCAAACAAAGCCACTCACCGAATGCCCGCGCGTTGCAAAACACGCTGGTGCGCGCCGAGGCGTTTTTTCGCAGGCATTTGCAACCATGATCGCGCTGCGACAGTGCGTCTACGGGATGTTGATCGCGGCGTGGTTTGTCGCGGTGGGCAGCGCCTGGGCGCAGCAGACTTCAGCCATCGCCTCCGCGCATCCGCTGGCAACCGAAGCAGGACACGACATTCTCAAACGCGGCGGCAACGCGTTTGATGCGGCGGTGGCGGTTGCTGCCGCGCTGGCGGTAGTGGAGCCGTATTCGTCCGGCTTGGGCGGCGGCGGGTTTTTTCTGTTGCATCGCGCGTCCGACAGCAAGCAGGTGATGATCGATGCGCGTGAGACCGCGCCCGCAGGCGTCAGGCGCGAGCATTATCTCGACGCCAACGGTAATCCCGTCAAAGGCGCCACCATGCAGGGCGGCACGGCGTCGGGCATTCCTGGCACGCCGGCAGGCCTTGTGCATCTCGCGCAACGCTACGGCACGTTGCCGTTGGCGGACACGCTGGCGCCGGCCATCAAGCTCGCGCGCGATGGCTTTGCGGTGGACGGGCGCTATGCGCGCATTGCAAAAATTCGTGAAGGCGTTTTGCGCAAGCTGCCGGAAGCGTCGCGGATTTTTCTGGCGGACGGTCAAGCGCTGACGCCGGGCTACGTGTTGAAGCAACCGGAGCTGGCGCAGACGCTTTCAACGTTGGCGGCTGATGGCGCGCCGGGGTTTTATACGGGGTCGGTGGCGCGCGCGTTGGTGGACACCGTGAACGCCGCAGGCGGCGCCTGGCAGATGTCTGATCTGGAAAAGTATCGTGTGATCGAGCGTGAGCCGATGCGCGTTACCTATCGCGGCGCGACTATCACCACTGCTGCGTTGCCCTCGGCAGGCGGCATTGCGCTGACCCAGGCGTTCGGCATGTTGGCTCATCTCACGCTTGCGGGCGTGTCGGATGTGGAATCCGCACACACCATTGCGGAAGTGCTGCGGCGTGTGTTCCGTGATCGCATGCTGTTGGGCGACGCCGATCACGTCACCGTGCCTGTTGCGCGGATTGTAGAAAAATCGTATATAAAACAAATAGTTACATCAATATCTCCAATCACGGCTACGCCCAGCGACAGCCTCGGCACACCATTAACAGAAAAAGCCGAAAGCTATAACACCACGCATCTTTCCGTGATCGATAGCGCCGGCAATCGCGTCGGCGCGACCCTGACGGTGAACTGGATTTTTGGTTCGGGCCTGGTCGCCAAAGGCACGGGCGTGTTGCTGAATAACGAGATGGATGATTTCACGTTGCGCGCCGATCTGCCGAACTCGTATCGTTTGCGCGGCAGCGAGGCGAATGCGATTGCGCCGGGCAAGCGTCCGTTGTCGAGCATGACGCCGACGTTTGTGGAAGACGAACGCGGCGTGCTGATCCTCGGCGCGCCGGGCGGCTCGCGCATTATCAGCATGGTGTTGCTCGGCGTGCTGGAACATTTGCGCACGCCGGAAGTGGACATCAAACGGCTGGTGGCGATGCCGCGCTACCATCACCAGTTCTGGCCGGATCGTGTTGAAGTTGAGCCCGAAGGTTTCAGCGCCGAGTGGCGCGCGGCGCTGCAAGGCAAAGGCCATGTGATTCAACAAGGCACGCGCCAATGGGGCAACATGCAGGCGGTGTTCCAGTCGAAGCAGACCGGCGAGGCGCAGGCGGCGAGTGATCCGCGCGGGTCGGATGTGGCATGGTATTGATTTTTAACGGCATACCGATAATTGGCGGTTCCTGTATCATCCCGCCCCATGAAACAGACTTTTCTTGAGTTTGAAAAGCCGGTCGAAGAACTCGAAGCCCGCATCGAAGAATTGCGTTTCGTGCAGGACGATTCCGCGCTGGATATTTCCGAAGAAATCGCCAAGCTGTCCAAAAAGAGTCAGGGGCTGACCAAGGATATCTACGCCAAACTGACAGCGTGGCAGATTTCGCAGGTGGCGCGGCATCCGCAGCGGCCTTATACGCTCGATTACATCAACGGCATGTTTACCGGCTTTGAAGAGCTGCACGGCGACCGCTCGTATGGCGATGATCCGGCGATTGTCTGCGGCATGGCGCGGTTTAACGAACAGAATGTGGTGGTGATCGGCCATCAAAAAGGCCGCGATACCAAAGAGCGTACCATGCGCAACTTCGGCATGCCGCGCCCCGAGGGCTATCGCAAAGCGTTGCGCTTGATGAAGCTGGCGGAAAAATTCAGTCTGCCGGTGTTTACCTTTATCGATACGCCGGGGGCGTATCCCGGCGTCGGCGCCGAGGAACGCGGGCAATCCGAAGCCATAGGGCGCAATCTGTTCGCCATGGCGGAATTGAAAACGCCGATCATTTGCACAGTGATCGGCGAAGGCGGCTCCGGCGGCGCGCTGGCGATCGCAGTGGGCGATGCAACGCTGATGTTGCAGTATTCAACCTACTCGGTGATTTCGCCGGAAGGCTGCGCCGCCATTCTGTGGAAAAGCAGCGACAAGGCATCGGAAGCGGCGGAAATTCTCGGTATCACGGCCACGCGGCTGAAGGCTTTGGGCTTGATCGATAAAATCGTCGCCGAGCCGCTGGGTGGCGCGCACCGCGACCCGGACGCGATGATGGTGTTGATGAAAAAAGCACTGGCCGATACGTGGCGCCAGTTGCGTGATAAAACCGTGGATGAACTGCTGGCGGCCCGCTGCGAAAAGCTGGTGAGCTACGGCAAGTTCAAAGAAGTCGACATCAAGTAACGGCAGTTACCCTTGGTTTTCCATTCTCGCCGGTTGAAAGCCGCTCGTGTTCTGTCTGCGTCCGATGCCACGCAGGCGTTGACCGCTGACGTGGAAAATAGTGTGGCATCGCTGGCGAAGGACGGCGCGCATCTGTGCGTGGGTCTGAGCGGCGGCGTTGATTCG
>JAYVQD010000047.1:0-11826 GCA_043777275.1 Nitrosomonadales bacterium | reverse complement strand
CGTCGAAAGCGCGCCGGGCAAGGGCAGCCGCTTCTGGGTTGAAATACCCTTCGGCCTGCCTACCGAAAAAGAACTTTCCGGCAATAACGACATGGCTGAAAACAATGTCGATCTGAGCAACCTCACCGTTCTGCTGGTTGAAGACAACAAACTCAATCAGATTGTCGCAGGCAGACTGCTTGAAAAGCAGGGGGTCACTATCGTCATCGCCAACAATGGCCAGGAGGCGGTGGACGCCATCCTGCTGGAACGCAAAAAATTTGACGCCGTGCTGATGGATCTGGACATGCCGATCATGGACGGCAAAGAAGCCACAAAAATCATCCGCGAAAAAATTCCCGCGCAAGATTTGCCGATCATCGCGCTCACGGCAAACGCTTTGGCGACGGACATGAAGTCCTGCCTCGACATCGGCATGAACGCCTACCTCACCAAACCCATCGTGCCCAAAGATTTATTTGGCGCTATTTTTCAGGCCACACGCGGCAAAGCCGCGTCGTAAACATCGGCGGCAAAGCAGCCTCGTAAACATCGGCGGCAACCGCGTCTTGAATTCAGCGCAAAGCGCGTTTTAAAAACTACGACACCGTTGCTGTCGCCACAACACCTTCTCCGTCCTGCGCACGCCGAAAGCGCCCGGTGAGCAAGGTGTAGGCCGCCGGAATCACATACAGCGTCAGTATCGTGCCGAACACCAGGCCACCGACGATCACCCAACCGATCGGGCGGCGCGCTTCCGCACCCGCGCCGGTGGCGATGGCCAGCGGCACTGCACCCAGCACCATCGCGCCGGTCGTCATCAATATCGGTCGCAAGCGCAACGCGGCAGCCTCGGTCACCGCCGCGTATTTGTCCTGCCCGCGCGCCATCAACTGATTGGCGAACTCCACGATCAGGATGCCGTGTTTGGTAATCAGCCCCACCAGCATGATGAGGCCGACCTTGCTATACACATTGAGCGTGCCGCCCGCGCCATACACATGCGCCAGCAACAACAGCGCCGCCAGCGCGCCCGTCATCGCCAGCGGCACCGTCAACATGATGATGAAGGGCGACACAAAACTTTCGAATTGCGCGGCCAGCACCAGATAAATAAAAGCCAATGCCAGCACGAAAATCATCAACAACTGCTGGCCCGATTCACGATACTCGCGCGATTCGCCGTCGAGTGCGGTTTGCACCGTCTGTCCCAGTTCCTCGCGCGCGGCAGCTTCGAGAAACCGTATCGCCTCGTCCAGCGTGTAATCCGGTGCGAGGCTCGCGGTCAGCGTTGCAGCGCGCATGCGGTTAAAGTGATTGAGCTCCTTCGGCGCCACGGTTTCTTTTAACTGCACGATGTTCGATAACTGCACCAACTGCCCGTCGCGTGCGCGCACGTAAATCGAGGTGAGGTCGGTGGGCTGCGTGCGATCCTTATCTTCCAGACGCACGATCACATCGTACTGCTTGCCCTCGCGTTTGAAGCGCGTGACCTGACGCCCGCCGAGCAGGGTTTCGAGTGTGCGACCGATGGCGTCCACCTCCGCGCCGACGGCGGAGACTTTTTCCCGATCGACGTTGATCGTAATCTGCGGCTTGTTGAGCTTCAAATCGGTATCGACATTGAGCAGCTTCGGGTTCTTGCGCGCCCGCGCCAGCAACTTTTGCGTGAGCTTGTCGAGCTCGTCGTACGACGTGCCCTGCACCACAAACTGCACCGGCTGATTGCGGAAATTCTGCCCCAGCGACGGCGGATTATTGGCGAACGCCATCACTCCCGGCATCATGCTGAACATTTTCGGGCCGACTTCTTTCGAGATATCGATCTGGCTGCGCTTGCGCTCTTTCCAATCCTTGAGGCGCACAAATGAAAACGCCAGATTCACCGGATTGGGCCGATCCAGCCCCGGCGCCACCGCCACGAAGTAGCTGGCGATTTCCGGCACATCCTTGTAGATGGTTTCCCAGATGCGCGCGTAGCCGTCGGTAAATTCCACCGTCGCGCCCTCCGGCGCCACCATCACGCCGAAGATAAAGCCGCGGTCTTCGAGCGGCGCCAGCTCCTCTTTCAACAGGGACGCGAGCGCCACCATCGCCACCACGATCATCGGAAACCCAACCACCACCACCACGCGATGGCGCAGCACCCAGCCCAGCGAGCGCCGGTAGGTGTTGTTCATCCGGGTAAAAAAGCGTTCCGTGGCGTTGTAGATCGCGCCATGCCGCACATGCGGTTTGAGCAATATCGAGCACATCATCGGCGTCAGTGTCAGCGACACAAAGCCCGACACCAGCACCGCCATCGCCACCGTCAACGCGAATTCGGTGAATAGCTTGCCGGTGTTGCCGGTGGCGAACACCAGCGGCACGAACACCGCCGCCAGCGTCACGGTCATCGCCACCACGGCAAAGGCAATCTCGCGGCTGCCCGCTATCGCCGCCTGACGCGGCGGCATGCCTTCTTCAATATGGCGATGAATATTCTCCAGCACCACAATCGCATCATCCACCACCAGGCCAATCGCCAGCACAATGCCGAGCAGGGTGAGAATGTTGATGGTGAAACCGAATATCCACAAAAAGAAACACGCGCCGATCAGCGACACCGGGATGGTGATAAACGGAATCAGCGTCGAACGGAACGAACGCAGAAACAGGAAAATCACCAGTGTCACCAGCACCATGGCTTCGACTATGGTGCGATACACCGCGTTGATCGACGCATCGATAAACAGCGACGAATCAAACGCAATAAATACGTTCACCCCCTCCGGCAGCGCCGCCTGAATGCGCGGCAATTGGGCTTTGACCGCCTGCGCCACCCCCAGCGTATTCGCCGTCGATTGCTTGACCACACCCAACCCCACTGCGGTCTTGCCATTGACGCGCACGATATTGCGCTCGTCCGCCGCGCCCAGTTCAGCGCGCCCGATGTCTTTTAAGCGCACCGGATAGCCGCGCGCTTCGGTGATGATGAGATTGTTGAACTGCTCCGGCGTGCGCAAATCGGTTTCGGTGAGCACGGTGAATTCGCGCTTTTTGCTTTCGATGCGCCCGGAAGGCACCTCTATATTTTGCCGGCGCAAAGCGGTTTCGACATCCAGTGGCGTCAACCCGAAGCCCGCGAGACGATCACGGTCAATCCAGATGCGCATCGCGTATTTGCGTTCGCCGCCGATAATCACCGAGGCCACGCCCGGCAGCGACTTCAATGAATCCGCGACGTAACGGTCAGCGTAGTCGGTAATGAACAAGGCATCGCGTTGATCGCTATAAAACGCCAGCCAGATAATCGCCTGCGCGTCGGCCTCGATCTTGGAGACGATCGACTCCTGCGTATCTTCCGGCAGACGCGCACGCACCCGCGCCACGCGGTCGCGCACATCGTTCGCCGCCGAATCAACATTGCGCTCCGCCACGAACTCCACGGTGATCTGCGACACTTCTTCGCGCGACACCGATTTGATGGTACGCACGCCCTCGATGCCGGAGAGCGAATCTTCCAGCGGCTGCGTCACCTGCGATTCAATCACCTGCGCCGACGCGCCGGTATACACCGTGCGCACCGACACCACCGGCGTGTCGATTTTCGGATACTCGCGCACCGACAAACGCGTGAACGCGATCACGCCGAGCAACACGATGACCAGGCTCATCACCGTCGCCAGCACCGGACGGCGGATGCTTAGTTCGGGGAGGAACATTTTATAAGGATGAAAGCGGAAGGATGAAGGATGAAAACGACCTAGCGTTTTGGTAGTTTTAGTTTGGCTTGCTTTGCTACAGTTACGAAAATTGACATTAACTCCTCTGTCTCTACGAGCAAGGGTTGGGCTACGGCTTGCTTCAGTAACTTGGCCTCGCTCAATAGATCAATCCAATAAGCAGACTCGTCGAGCTCCTGCAATAACCCTTCTATTTTGCTGACAAAATCCGCCACCGACTTGCCGCGTCGCGCCTCGCGGTAATGCGCCCCAACCGACGTTCCAGACCGCAGCAACTGCCGCCCGAGCACCTGAGCAACGGTCGATTTCGGCAGTGCCCCATACAAACCAATCACAGCCAACGCGAATGAACGAGTCCGCAAACCAAGATCACGCTTGTTTTCATCCTTCATCCTTCCGCCTTCATCCTTATTTTTGTACGTTCACTGACATTCCCGGCTGCAACATGGGTTGATTCTCGGTAATCACCAATTCGCCCACTGCCACGCCCTGTGTGATCTCGACTTCGCCGGCACGCCGCGCGCCGAGTTTGACCTCGACCAGCACCGCTTTGCCTTCCACCACTTTAAACAAAAACGTTTTGTCGCCGCGCGGACTGATCGCCTGCTCGGGCACGATCACCACATCGGCGCGGCTGTCGAGCTCCAGACTCACGCGCGCGAACATGCCTGGTTTCAGCCGGGCACCCGGATTCGGCACGCGCGCGCGCAGCATCACGGTACGGGTTTTTTCATCGACTGCCGTTTCCACCGCATACACGCGCCCCTGAAAGCGTTCGTCCGGGTACGCATCCACGCGCAAGCGCACCGGCTGATCGCGCGTGATCTTGCTGAGATAGGTTTCGGGAATGCGAAAATCGAGTTTCATCACATCGATTTTGTCGAGCCGCGCGATATCGTCACCCGCGCGCAAGTACGCGCCCGCGCTCACCTGACGCAAGCCGACGATGCCGGCGAACGGCGCGCGCAATTCGGTTTTGGCCATGCGCGCCTCGTCTTCCTGACGGCGCGCGGTGGTTTTGCGCCACGCTTCGCGCGCGTCGTCCAGTGCTTGCTGGCTGATAAAATTTTTCTTGAACAGTTCGGTGGAGCGCTCCGAGCGCTGCAAGGCCAAGCGCTCGTCGGCACGGCTGGCTTCGAGTTGCGCACCCACCTCCGCCGCGTCCAGCGACAACACCCGCGCACCGGCTGCCAGCGGCTGGCCTTCGTTGAAATGTATCGCCGCCACGCGCCCGGCGACTTCAGGGCGCAGCATCACCGACTCATTGGCGACCAGGGTGCCTACCGCGCTGATCTCATTCGCCATCGTTGCCGAGCGTGCGAGCACGGCTCTAACCGACAACGCTTTCATCGGTGGCTTGCCCGCTGGTTTATCCGCGGGTTTGTCCGCCGCCTTGGATTTCGCGTCCTGCGCCTGCGCCGGTTGAACCGGCAGCGTCACGGGCGCCGCGAGCAGCAGCGCTGCCAGTATTGCGTTTTTCATGCAACGAATCCGATTTTCCGATAAGCGTGTGATCACGCCCGAATTCTACGGCATTCGTCAGCCGCGCGCCTGCGTGGCGACGGAGGATTGTTCGAGCAGACGCAGCAACGCGCGCGCCTTGTCGAAACTTTCCTGATACTCGGACTCCGCTTCTGAATCCGCAACGATGCCGCCACCGGCCCAGAAACGTACGCTGCCGTGCGATACCGTGAGCGTGCGGATCGCGATGTTGGTATCCATGCCGCCGTCAAAGCCGACGTAGCCGATGGCCCCGCAGTACACGCCGCGCCGAAAGCGCTCCACCTCGTCGATGATCTGCATCGCGCGCAGCTTGGGCGCGCCGGTAATCGAGCCGCCCGGAAAACATCCGCGCAGCAAATCAATCGCGTCGCGGCCCGCGCGTAGCTGTCCCGTCACGGTGCTGACCAGGTGATGCACTGTGGCGTAGCTTTCCACGTCGAACAAGCGCGGCACTTTGACCGAGCCGATGGCGCAATTTTTCGACAGGTCATTGCGCAACAGATCAACGATCATCACGTTTTCGGCGCGATCTTTTTCACTCACCCGCAGCGCTTCGGCCAGCTCGGCGTCGAGCCGCGCATGCCCGGCGCGTGGCCGCGTGCCCTTGATCGGTTTGGCTTCCACCTGGCCTTGCGCCACGCGCAAAAACCGCTCGGGCGACGACGACAGAATCTGCGCGTACGGCGTGGAAAGATACGCCGAGAACGGCGCCGGGTTGAGCACCCGCAACGCCTGATAAGCAAGCCACGCATCGCCCGTGGCCTGCGCGGCAAACCGTTGCGCCAGATTGACCTGATAACAATCGCCGTCGCGGATGTATTGATGGATACGCCGGAACGCGCGCCCGTACGAGGCGCGGGTGTGACTGGACTCCACGACCGAGGTCACGCGAAACGGCACGCGTGCGCGCTCACCGCCGGGATGGGTAAAGCGCGCCACCAGCGCGTTCCACTTGATATCCGTTTCGGGATCACGGCCCTGCCCGACCAGCCAGCTTCGCTGCTCCTGATGATCGATCACCACGGCCCAGTCATAAATGCCGATGGCCATGTCGGGTATGCGTTCCACCGCCGCCGCGCGCGCGGGCAAATGTTCGATGCGCCGCGCCAGATCGTAACCAAAGTAGCCGATTGCGCCGCCGTAAAAAGGCAGGTCACCGCACAACGCCGGATCGATGTCGAGATAACGCCGCACCAGTTCAAACGGATCATCGCGCGACAGCAACACACCGTCGGCATGCACCTCGGTCAACTGTCCGCGCGTCACCAGCCGGATGTACGGTTGCGCCGAGATAATGTCGTAGCGCGATTGACCCGGATGATGACGTCCGCTGTCGATAAACACCGCCCACGGCATATCCGCGATCGCCTCGAACAGCGCAGCGCTGTCGGGGCGGTAGGGCAGTTCGGTGAGTAACGGCGCGGGCATGGTTGTCTTGTTCGTCATCGACTGCGTGAATTGTGCCTTAGTCACCAACGGTTCTATCGTTGTTTAGAGCGACAACGAGCGGCGAAGGTTTCATCGTACCGTAACAAGCCGGCGGCAGAATATCACGTTTACCAAGTAAAATAATGTTTAAAAACAAATACTTAATAATTAACGCTTGCTTGGCAATCCTTGCCGTATTTCTGTTACAGGCAACACCGGCCACCGCGCAACGTTTCAGCTTTGCGGCGATGGGCGACACGCCGTACAGCCTGCCTGGCGATTTTGAGCACTTCGGCCGCCTGATCGAACGCATCAACAGCGCGCGCCCGGCGTTCACCATCCACATCGGCGACATCAAGCCCGGCAACACGCCGTGCAGCGACGAGCATTTCGCCAAAATTGCCGAACTGTTCGCCACCTTCCACGCGCCGCTGATTTATACGCCCGGTGACAATGAGTGGACGGATTGCCACCGCGCCGACAACGGCGGCTTTGATCCGATTGAGCGCCTTGCCAAGCTGCGCGAAATGTTTTTTGCCAACCCCGCGCAAAGCCTCGGTGGCGAAAAAATCATGCTCGATCATCAAGGCGCTGATGTGCGCGAGGCCGCACACAAGGCGTATATCGAAAATCGCCGCTGGGAGCGTGCGAGCGTGATGTTCGCCACGCTGCACATCGTCGGCAGCAATAACAATCTGCAACGCGACCAAGCAGCGGTGAACGAATACATCGCGCGCAACGCCGCCAATCTGGCGTGGATGCAATCCACATTTGCCAGCGCGAAAGCACGCAACGCCAAGGCCGTGGTGCTGGCGTTTCAGGCCGATCCGGGGTGGGAGCACGATGGGCGCGAAGACCGCCGCGCCGGCTTCACCGACACGCTGATCGCGCTGCGGCAACACGCGCGCGATTTCGGCAAACCGGTGCTGGTAATACACGGCGACAAGCATCTGTTCATCATCGATAAGCCGCTCTATCAGGCCCGCCAGTTGATTTATAACGTGACGCGATTGATGGTATTCGGCGCCACCGAGGTGCAGGGCGTGATCGTGAATGTCGATCCCGACGACCCCGACGTGTTCAGTTTCAAAACCCTGACCGTGCCGGAAAATATGCCCGCGCTGAAACCCAAGCCCAAACCCTAAAAACCCGACCCGGGCTGCCGGAGAAATTCCATTTCCTCCGCCGTCGACGCGCGCCCCAGCACCGCATTGCGATGCGGAAAGCGCCCGAAGCGCTCAATGATAACGTAGTGCTTGCGCGCCCATTCCAGCAGATCGTCACTGTTAAGCGATGCAAATAAGCGCATGGATTCGCGCTGCGCGGCGATGTCCTCGACGTGCTCAAACGGCAAATACACAAACTGACGCTCGACCGCGTTCAATCGTTCATCCCACTGCAACGCCGTCATACGCCGCGCAGCATCAAGCGCCATCGCATCGGTTGCGAACGCCTTGGGTGAATCCCGAAACAGATTTCGTGGAAATTGATCGAGCACAACGATCAACGCCAGCAGCGTCAGCGGACTTTCGTGCCAGTGCGCGAGTTGTCCGCCAGCGGCTTGTTGATGCAGCGGCAGAAAGCGTTCGCGAATCAGCGCATCAAAATCAGCGGACTTCCTGAACCACGCGGCGCGCGACTGGCCGTAGTGCAGCGAGCCCGGCGCGCCGAACCAGAAATCGAGAACTTCGTGAGCGGCGGCGGTGTTCATGCGCTCACCATTTCAGTACACCACCACGCTGCGTATCGACGTACCCGCGTGCATCAAATCAAAACCCTTATTGATATCCGCCAGTGCCAGCTTGTGCGTAATCAAATCGTCAATGTTGATCTTGCCGTCCATATACCAATCGACAATCTTCGGCACATCGCGCCGGCCTTTCGCGCCGCCGAACGCGGTGCCTTTCCACACGCGCCCGGTCACCAACTGAAACGGCCGCGTTTTAATTTCCTTACCCGCGCCCGCCACACCGATAATCACCGACACACCCCAGCCCTTGTGGCAGCACTCCAGCGCCTGACGCATCACATCGACGTTGCCGATGCACTCGAAGCTGTAGTCGGCGCCACCCTTGGTCAGGCTCACCAGATAGGCCACCAAGTCGCCTTCAACCTCTTTCGGATTCACAAAATGCGTCATGCCGAATTTGCGCGCCAGTGTCTCGCGCGCCGGATTCAGATCAACGCCGACAATCCTGTTCGCACCGGCCAGCCGCGCGCCCTGAATCACATTCAATCCGATACCGCCCAAGCCAAACACCACCACATTCGCGCCGGGCTCGACCTTCGCCGTGTTAATCACCGCGCCGATGCCGGTGGTGACGCCGCAGCCGATGTAGCACACCTTGTCAAACGGCGCGTCTTCACGGATTTTCGCCAGCGAAATTTCCGGCACCACAGTGTAGTTGGAGAACGTGGAGGTGCCCATGTAGTGAAACAGTTTTTTGCCGTCGAGCGAAAAGCGGCTGCTGCCGTCGGGCATCACGCCATTGCCCTGCGTCACGCGGATTGACTGGCACAGATTGGTTTTTTCGGAAATACAATAGTCGCACTGACGGCATTCCGGCACGTAGAGCGGAATCACGTGATCGCCTTTTTTCAGCGACGTGACGCCCGGCCCCACGTCCACCACGATGCCCGCGCCTTCGTGGCCGAGTATCGCCGGGAACAAACCCTCGGGGTCCGCGCCCGACAAGGTGAACTCGTCGGTATGGCAAATGCCGGTGGCCTTGATTTCCACCAGCACTTCGCCCGCGCGCGGGCCATCCAGATCGACATCCGCTATCACCAAAGGCGCACCCGCTTTAAGCGCCACCGCCGCTTTTACTTTCATATGGTTCCTTCGTTCACCGATTTGGAAAGCCGATACTATAAACTGTCCCGTCATGAATACGCACCCTCATTATCGCGGCCGCTTTGCGCCGTCGCCCACCGGCCCGCTGCATTTCGGCTCGCTGGTCGCCGCCGTCGGCAGCTATCTCGACGCGCGCGCGCACCACGGCCAGTGGCTGGTGCGCATCGAGGACATCGATACGCCGCGCACCATCCCCGGCGCGGCAGACGGCATTCTGCGCACGCTGGAGCGGCTGGGCATGTCGTGGGATGAAACGGTGATGGTGCAAAGCACGCGCACCGACGCCTATCGGGCCGCGCTGGAAAATCTGCGCGAACGCGGCGTGCTGTACCCGTGTGCCTGCACACGGCGCGAGATCGCCGATTCCGCGCTCCATGGAATCGAAGGCTATGTTTATCCCGGCACCTGCCGTAACGGCTTGCCGGCGGGCCGCGCGCCGCGCGCCACGCGCATACGCACGGCCAGCGCGCGCATAGCGTTCGACGACGCGATCCAGGGTCTGGTCGCGCAAGATTTGGAACACGACATCGGTGATTTCGTGGTGTGGCGTGCCGACGGCTTGTTCGCCTATCAGTTGGCGGTGGTGGTGGATGACGCCGCGCAGGGCATCACCGATATTGTGCGCGGCGCTGACTTACTGGATTCCACACCCCGGCAAATTTACCTTCAGCAAATGCTCGGCTTGCCGACGCCGCGTTACGCGCACCTGCCGGTCGCGGTAAACGATCAAGGCGAAAAACTCTCCAAACAAACGCTCGCCCGCGCCCTCGACACTCAGCAGCCCGCGCGCGAAGTAACCGCCGCGCTGCGTTTCCTCGGGCAGGCATTGCCTGATGATGTGTTAAAGACAGCCGTGGAGAACCCGACAAATCTATCGGCGATATGGGACTGGGCCATCGCCCATTGGGATCGCGCACGGGTGGCCGCCCAACGCGCGCGCCGCGCCGCGGACTAATCAGGCGTTATAGCGCCGCTATGGCGCGACTGCGCGTGCGCGGTGTGCGCTTGCGCCTGTAACTTTTGCACTGTCACTGCCGCAATCCGGCTGCGTATCTGCTCCAGCGCCGCGTGAGCAGCCTCTTCCCCCGCCGCGATATTGGCCTGACGGTGCTGAAAATCGTTAATGCGTGAACGCACGGTCTGTGGCCGTATCACCACGTCGGCCGCGCCCGCATCGTCGGCCGGCCGGCGTGAAATATCCACCGCAATGACGACATCCGCGCCCATCTCGCGCGCCAGCGCCGCCGGCACGCGGCTGGCCACGCCGCCATCCACATACGCCAGTCCGTTGATGGTGACCGGCCAGAAAAATTTAGGCACGCTGGCCGACGCCCGCACTGCGATGCCGGTGTTGCCGCGATTGAACACCGTCATGCGCCCGCTCGCCTGTTCCGCCGCGACTGCGGCAAAGGGTTTGCCCAGCGCTTCGATCAAACGCCCATCCAGTTTATGGTTGACGTAGTTCTGCAAGCGCGCGCCCTCAACGACACTGGGGCCGAAAACGGTGAAGTCGAAAATTTCATTGTCTTCCAGCGCCAGCGCCAATGCTTCGAGCGTTTTCGCTTTCATACCCCCCGCGTAAAACGACGCCACCAGCGCGCCGGAACTGGTACCCACCACCACATCCGCGTCGATGCCGGCTGCTTCGAGCACCTTAACCACACCCACATGCGCGAAGCCGCGCGCGCCGCCCGCGCCGAGCACCAATCCGATCACGGGCCGCTGTGCTTTCAGCGGCACGATAGCCGCGGTGCGCGGCGCATCGCCGCCGTTGTGATTGGCGGGCGCAAGCGCGCAACCGGCGAGCGCGACTGCGAGTAAAATAATTAGAGTTGTTTTCATGATTTTCATAGTTTCCAGACAACGGCACGGTTACGCAAGTTCCGGCCTTCGCATCCCCGTATTGGCGCGGGCCAATCGCCACTGCATGCCGCATACAAAATATCGTTTAAAAACAAATACTTACAATATAACACTGATTTTATACAAGGAAACCCCCATGGCCAGCGAACTATTCAACAAAGGCATCAAAATCCGCCGCGAAGTGCTCGGCGCCGAGTACGTCGATAAATCCATGAACAACGTTGATGATTTCAGCATGGCGATGCAGGAATACGCCACCGAAACCGCCTGGGGCATGATCTGGAGCCGCCCCGGCCTGCCGCACAAAACACGCAGCCTGCTCAATATCGGCCTGCTCGCGGCGTTTAACCGCCAGCACGAATTTAAGCTGCACGTGAAGCGCTCGTTCGGCAACGGCGTCACCAAAGACGAGATCAAGGAAGTGCTGCTGCAGATCGCCTGCTACGCCGGTGTGCCGGCGGGCATTGAAGCGTT
>JAYVQD010000046.1:0-3016 GCA_043777275.1 Nitrosomonadales bacterium | reverse complement strand
TCTGTGCGGTATAGCACATAAGGCCCGCGGCACTGAAAACGCCGGCTGCCGTGGTCTCAGGGGCCGCAGATAGCGCATGGAGATGATTATTATTTTGCGCAAGCGCAAGCGCCAGCCAGTTGCAGGAATATCAATAAAGATGTTTAAAAACAAATACTTATAAAAACATAGCCTGTTACCGGTTGTCACGGAAAGAACTGACTTAATGTTTGAAATTACGCGCAGCGAACTTCCAGTTCACCACCGCCCAGAATGCCTCGAGATACTTTGGCCGGCTATTGCGATGGTCGATGTAATACGCGTGCTCCCAAACGTCGCATGTCAATAATGGTTTTGCCCCCACCGTCAGGGGCGTTTGCGCATTCGATGTGGTGCGAATCGCCAAAGATCCGTCGGGCTCCGCCACCAGCCAAGTCCATCCCGAGCCGAACACCCCGATTGCGGCTGCGGAAAATTTCTCCTTAAACGTCGCCACCGAGCCGAATTTTTCATCAATGCTCTGCGCGAGTTCGCCTTTGGGTTCGCCTCCGCCGTCAGGCGCAAGACTGCTCCAGTAGAAAGTGTGGTTCCAAACCTGTGCGGCATTATTGAATATCGGTCCTTTCGCTGTCTTTAGAATAGCTTCCAGTGACGAGCTTTCATACTCGGTTCCCGCAACCAGTTCGTTGAGTTTGTCTACATAAGCACGGTGATGCTTGCCGTGGTGATACTCGAGCGTTTCATTCGAGAAGTGCGGCTCTAATGCGCCCAATGCATAGGGTAGTGGCGGCAATGCGTGGTTTGACATGCGGGTTCTCCTGGGTGCGAATCCATGCGCTTCATAACGCAACGCTGAAGGGTTTATCTACGATAAAACGCCCAGTCCAGACGTAAGCGCCGGACGTGGGCGTCGTCGCTGTCCAGCCTGCCTGGCCGGCGACCCTGACTAGTGCCTACATGCGAGAGATCACATTGCCGTCCAACCGCACCCGATCGCCGGTGCGCAAATCGCTGATGTTATCTTGCGTCATCGTTTGCATCGAGCCGTTGTCCAGACGCACAGTGACACGGAAAGTCTCGTGATCCGCGCGCCGCCGGCCTTCGATTACATTGCCCGCCACGGCGCCACCCACGGCGCCAATGACCGTTGCCGCAGTGCGACCGGAGCCGCTGCCGACTTGTGTGCCGATCAAGCCGCCGATAATGCCACCGATGATGGTGCCGGCAGCGTTATTGCCGCCGCTGCGGTTAATGACTTCTATTCTATCCACCGTGCCCGTTTGATAGCTCTGATACTGCCCCGGATAGCCTTGCGCAGGCGCCGGGTTGGAGCCGTAATACGGTTGCTCGACAGGTGTGGCGCAACCCGCCAGCGCAAGTACGACCACAGCGACAGGTGCTACCAAAACCGATTTCATCGTTTTCATTTGCATTTCCTTACGTAATTTATTTAAATCGAAATCAATCAACCGCTGCGCGACACGCAGGGGTCAACCGGGCGGGCGGCGGCCCATCACGCCAAAAACGATCGCGAGAACGACGCCGACCACGACCAATATCCATGCGATATTGACGGCAGTGCCGGCAATGCCGCTGAAACCCAGAACGGCTGCAATCAACGCGATGACAAGAAATGTAATAGCCCAGGAAATCATGACGAACTCCTTATAAAAAACGGTTGGAGAAAAAGACCAAGCGTTAAGCGCGCGCTTCGGACGTCGTCACTATGGGCCGCTCGCTCAATCGCGTCCGTGCGATGGCGCACTTACGCACACCGCATGGGAATCATTTTCTACGGCATTTAAAAAAATAAATAAAAACATATACTTATGAGTAAATATCCGTCGAAACGAGTGATGCCCCATCCGATGCGTCGCTGGTCATGAATAGCCTGTGAGTGTTGGCAATGGTGATGGCGGAAACAGCCATCGATCAATGGTCTCGAACGTGTGGTTCGCGTTGGCAACGATGGTGTCGTGATCGCTGGTTCGTTCTGCGGAGGTGGTCAGCATGGCGCCGAAGGCTTGCCAGCGTGCGCTGGTTTGCACGCCGTAGCCGTTGAAAAAAGCGGCGCCCGAGGCCGCTGTAAGGCCGAGGTTTTCCTGCAAGTGCCGAAAGATGAGCTCAGCGTCAAGCGTTGCGCCTTCAATCACGTAGAGGCACCCCAGGGCTTGTGGCAGGGTGTCGATCTGCGGCAAATCCCGGCAGCGTGGAAACGTGGCCAGCGTGTCAGCCGTGACACCCAGCGCCAGCATGTCCCGCACCAGGCGCGGAGTCTTGTAGCGTTCGGCGTAGTTGAAGCCGATATCATTCCACCATGGCAAGGCCAGTAGCCGGGTTTCAAGCGGGGCGTAATAGCCTAAAAACCGTGTTACAAAATGACGATAGTGCTGCCGCGAGAGTTGCGGATCGAGCAACGGTAATTGGCATTCCAGCGCCGCATGACGTGCATGAGTGGCTTGTCGCAGACGCTGCAAGATCATCGTGTCTCAATCCGTCGGTTCGTTCGGTCGGGATGCAAAAGCGCCGGTTAGCGCCGGTTGGGATTGTCGGGCTTTGCATCGCGGCGATCCGGCACCCGGTCGCCGTCTCTGTTCCAACGCCGCGATTCGAACTGCCAGCGGCCGTTACGTTCGACCCAGCGCGGCGCGTAGTAGATATATCCGGCGCGTCCTTGCACCCAATTGCCGGGAACCCAATCGTGACGGCCGCCGCGCCATTCCCAATGGCCGGGTGACCAGGTGTAGCCTGCGCGTGCGGCAGGTACGCGCTCGGAACGCGGCGGCGGCGCGAAATTCAGTTGAATATCGAACGAGGCCGCCGCAAAACTCGGCAGCGGGGTTGCCGCTGCGCCGATCATGCCGGCAAAAACCAGCGCACATGACAAGGCTTTTGAGGTGAACATGGTTCATATCCTGATAAAAAATAAATGGAGCCTTACCCCAATGCTGTTCACTTAGCCGTTCGTGGTGAGCTTGTCGAACCACAAATGCCCTTCGACAGGCTCAGGGCGAACGGGCAAAGGGCTTAAGTGAAC
>JAYVQD010000045.1:0-11888 GCA_043777275.1 Nitrosomonadales bacterium | reverse complement strand
GAACTCCGAACGCCAAGCAGGGGTCAGTGATGCAGAATTTTCGACAGAAAATGCTGCGCGCGCTCGGAGCGCGGCTTGCCGAAGAAATCGTCTTTCTTGGCATCTTCGACAATTTCGCCGGCGTCCATGAATACCACGCGGTGTGCCACGCGGCTGGCGAAACCCATTTCGTGCGTGACCACCATCATGGTCATGCCTTCTTTGGCGAGTTCGGTCATTACGTCGAGCACTTCGTTGATCATTTCCGGATCGAGCGCGGAGGTCGGCTCGTCAAACAGCATCGCGATCGGATCCATCGCCAGCGCGCGCGCAATGGCGACGCGCTGCTGCTGGCCGCCGGAGAGTTGGCCGGGATGTTTATCCACGTGTGCATCAAGGCCGACACGCTTTAACAGCGACATCGATTTGTCGCGGGCGGCTTCAGGCGTGCGATTCAGCACCTTGATTTGCGCGAGGTTGATGTTGTCCACCACTTTCATGTGCGGGAACAGTTCGAAATTCTGGAACACCATGCCGATGCGCGAACGCAGCTTGGGCAGATCGGTTTCGGGCGCGCCGACGGAAATGTTTTCCACGGTGATTTCGCCCTGCTGAAACGGCTCAAGCGCGTTGACGGTTTTAATTAGCGTGGACTTGCCGGAGCCGGAAGGGCCGCACACCACGACCACTTCGCCTTTGTCGACGCGCGTGGTGCAGTTTTTCAACACCTGGAAGCTGCCGTACCATTTGCTGACGTTTTTCATTTCTATCATAAAAGTTTCCTTACCGCCCCACGTTGTAGCGTGCTTGCAGCCGTTTGACGAGATACGAGCCTGAATAACAGATGATGAAGTAAACCAGCGCCGCAAACAGATACATTTCCACCAGCCGCCCGTCGCGGCGCGCGATCTTGCCGGCCGCGCCCATGAAATCCGTCAGTCCGACCACGTACACCAGCGACGTATCCTGAAACAGAATGATGCTGGTGGTGAGCAGAATGGGAATCATATTGCGAAACGCCTGCGGCAGCACCACCCGCATCGTGGCCTGCCGGTAAGTGAGCCCCAGCGCGTAGGCGGCGCTGACTTGCCCGCGCGGCACGCTTTGGATGCCGGCACGGATGATCTCGCAGTAATACGCCGCCTCGAACATGGTGAAGGCGATCAACGCCGAGTAGAACGGCCCGATGCCGGACGCGTACGGGTTGCCGGTGATTTTTTTCATCAGCAGCGGAATGAGAAAATAGAACCAGAAAATCACCAGGATCAGCGGGATCGAACGCACCAGATTGACGTAAGCGCCCGCGGGATAACTGAGTATTTTATAGGGCGACAAGCGCATCAGCGCGAGCAGCGTGCCGAGAAAAATCCCGCCGAGCATTGCCAGCAGCGTCAGGCCCAGCGAGAACTGCATGCCCTGCCACAGGTAGGGTAACGACCGTTGGATTACTTCGAAGTCGAAACCGGTAAACATGCTATTTGCCCGATCCGCCGATGTAGCCCGGCACGCGCGTTTTGTTTTCCAGCCAGCGCATCGAGAAGGTGACGGTGAGGGTAATCAGCGCGTAAACGATAGTGGCGATGGTGAATATCTCGAAGGTGCGGAAGGTGTATTCGGAAATCTGCCGTGCCTGCGCGGTGAGTTCCAGCACGCCGATGGTGAGTGCGATCGATGAATTCTTGAAGATGCTGAGAAACTCGGTGGTCATCGGTGGCATGATGATGCGATAGGCCATCGGCAGAATCACGTAGCGGTAAGTTTGCGGCAGCGTCAAGCCCATCGCCAGTGCAGCGTCGGTTTGTCCCCTGGGCATTGACTGGATGCCGGAACGCACCTGTTCGGCCACGCGTGATGCGGTATAAAAGCCGAGGCACAGCACTGCGTTCCAGAACTCCGGCATCGGCATCTGCGTTTTGAGCCAATCGCCCACGCCCTTGGGCATGATCTCCGGCATCACGAAATACCAGATGAACATTTGCACCAGCACGGGTATGTTGCGGAACAACTCGACATACATGGTTGCCGGCACACGCAGCCATGCCAGCGGCGTGGTGCGCAACACGCCTAAAACCGAGCCCACGCTGAAGGCGATAATCCATGCGAGGATCGACACCAGCAATGTCCACTTGATGCCGGAGATGACCCAGTCGAGATAAACGCCGCCGCCGGAAAAAGCAGGCTGGCCGAGGAAGCTGAAATCCATAGTGGCGTAACTGTATCGTAAATCCGGATAAAAAAAAGGGGAACCCGAAGGTTCCCCTTTTCCCGTTTAATGCGGTGCGAAAATCAGCACTTCATCTTGCCGCAGGCGCCGACGCCGGTGTCGTTCGGATTCTTGATGGCTTCTTTCAGGCCATCCGACATCGAGAAGTTCAGGTTAATGCCTTTGGGCGGAATGTTTGACTGGAACCACTTGCTGTAAATCTTGTTGATTTCGCCGCTCTTGTAAAGATTGCTGACCGTGGCATCGACGAGTTTTTTGAACTCGGCGTCGTCTTTACGCATCATGATGGCGTAAGGGTCATCCGATAGAAATTCGCCGATTACGACGTAATCGCTGGGTGTTTTGGCGCTGGCGACCAGGCTGTAGAGCAGAATGTCGTCCATCGGGAACGCCACCGCGCGGCCGGTTTCTACCGCGAGAAACGATTCCGCGTGGTCTTTCGACGGCACGAAGTTGATGCCGAGATTTTTCGCGTCGTTGTAGGCTTTCATCGCGCGCTCGTTGGTGGTGCCCTGCGTGAACACGACGGTTTTGCCTTTCAGATCGTCGTAACTCTTGATGCCTGAGCTTTTCTTGACCACGATTTTGGTGCCGGTCATGAAATACGTCGGCGCAAACGACACCTGCTTCTGGCGCTCGATACTGTTGGTGGTGGAGCCGCATTCGACGTCGATATTGCCGCCGGTCAGAATGGGGATGCGCGTTTGCGAGGTCACCGGAACGAACTCAACCTTGAGGTTGGGCAGTTTCAGATTGGCTTTGATGGCATCGGCGATTTTCAGGCAGATATCGACGCCGTAGCCGATGGGCTGCTGCTTGTCGTCGAGATATGAAAACGGAATCGATGCATCGCGATGGCCGATTTTGATGACACCGGTGTCGCGGATTTTTTTCAGGGTGCCGCCGTCTTGTGCGATGGCCACACCTGTAAACGCTGTTCCTGCGATAAGGGCGACTAACAAGCTGGTGATGCGCTTCATAAGTGACTCCTTCTGGGGTGAGTAAAAACTGAACTGGCAATCTGTAGCGTGGGATTGATCTTTGTAATCTTTGTACTATGAGAGCGAATCTATCCGATGCGTAGGGCGTTGTCCAGCGGGACCAAATAAAAAAATCATTAAAAACAAATACTTACAAATGCCTGACTTACGGCGCTGAAAGACCGTGGACACTCAACGCGCCGGGATTCTGGTGGATGACGCTGTGAGAGTCAACGTGCGCGACCATGCCACGCACGCACGGGCGAGCGCGCGCGTGGCATCGATGCAGCGGCTGGAAACCTCAGTCGTTTGATACTGAAGCGCGAGCGGAATTTCCGTGCAGCCCATGAGGATGGCCTGCGCCCCGCTATCCAGCAGACGTTGCGCGGCGCGCGTTGCCAGTGCATGGCCGCGCGCCAAGTCGGTGCGTTTGACGCAATCGATGGCGGGCAGAACCAGTGCATGCTGGTCATCGCCGGTGCACAGCAGGCATTCGATGCCGTGCGCGCTGAGGCGGGCTTGGTAAAAGCCTGCGGCCACCGTGCCCTCGGTCGCCAGTAATCCCACGCGTTTTATCGCTTGGGCCGCGAGCGCGTCGCACGCCGCATCGGCGATGTGCAAAATCGGCAGCCCGCCTTGTAGAACGAGATCGTCGTACCAGTAATGCGCGGTGTTGCAGGCGATGGCGATGGCCTGCGCGCCGGCGCGCTTTAACGTATGGATGCCTTCGAGCATGTGCGGCAGCGGCGATTCGCCTTTTCCAAGAATCGCCGGCGGCCGGTCGGGAATCTGCGGCACGGAGTACGCGATCACGGGGATGTGATCCTGATCGCGACCGGCGGGGGTTTCCTCGATCAGTTTTTGCAGGAAATCCACCGTGGCCAGCGGACCCATGCCGCCGAGCACACCCAAGATACGCGGCGGTGCGCTCATGACTTCCGATTCTTACCAGGTTGCCACAACACGTCGCCACTGCCACCGTCGTTCCCAAAGCGATTCAACACGCGGCTCGCGACAAACAGCAAATCCGAAAGCCGGTTGAGATACGGGCAGGCGAGTGCGGGCACGGTTTCGGTTTTCGCCAGCGTCACCACGCGCCGTTCCGCGCGGCGGCAGACCGTGCGCGCGATATGCGCGAGTGCCGCCGCGCGCGAACCGCCGGGCAAAATAAAATCCTTGAGCGCGGGCAAGTGGGCGTTGAATTGATCCAGCGCGGCTTCCAGTTGCGCGACGTGACTGTCGGCGAGTATCGGATGTCCGGGCACGCTCAATTCGCCACCCAGATCGAAGAGATCGTTTTGCACGTTGGTGAGGCACGCGCGCAGGGCTTCGGGCATCGTTTCGCACAGCAGTACGCCGATGGCGCTGTTTAACTCGTCGATGTCGCCCATGGCTTCGATGCGCGGCGCGTCTTTTGCCACGCGCGAGCCGTCGGCGAGTCCGGTTTCGCCGGCGTCGCCGGTGCGGGTGTAGATGCGGGTGAGCCGGTTGGCCATGGCAGTCTATGTGAGTCCGGTGGGCGGCGTCAGAATCAATACATCGGGACGCGGTTCGGCGTGTGGTGCAGCCGATTCCTCACGGGGCTTGCCGTTCGGCAACGCATCCTTGCATTGACTAAAAATGCGCAACTGGCAGGTTTGGCATATCGTGGTGTCGAGCTTGGGATAGATCACGTCCATCGGCGCATCTCTCACGTCGAACACGTTGTTGCGCCCGATGATATCCAGGTAGCCGCCGCGTTCCAGAAAATGGCGCGCGGAGTCTTTCATGCGATAAAAATACAGTCCGCCGCCCAGGCGCCGCCGCCGCTGCGCCTCATGCGTCAACAATTCCGCCCCGGCGATATCAACGAAATTGATGCCGCTGGCGACAATCACCAAATGCTTTTGCGTCGGCATCAGCGCATCCACCTGTTCCAGGCGCGTTTGTATGTGATCGATGGCGCCAAAGAACGCTTCGCCATTGATGCGCAGCATTTTCACCTGCGGGCAATCGGGCAGCTTGGTGTCGGCAGTAAAGTGATAGCTGCCCGGTTGCGGGTCGGGCTTCACGTCGAGTATGCGCGGATGCGAGGTTTGCATCAGATACAAAATCAGCGACAGCAGCACGCCGGCGTAAATCGCAAACTCCAGATGCACCAGCAATGCCGACAGAAACGTTACCAGCATCACTACGGTTTCGCGGCGGGTGGTGCGCACAATCGCGCTGATCTGCCTGAGGTCGATCAGTCCGTAAGCGACGATGAAAAGCACCGCGCCCATCACCGCCAGCGGCAGATGGTTGGACAGCGGCGCGACCACCAGCAGCAGAAACACCAGGATCAGCGCCGAGCCCACGGCGGCGAGCGGCGTGCGCGCGCCGGCTTCGACATTGGCGCCGCTGCGGTTGAACGAGCCGCTGCTGGCGTAGGCGGAGAAAAACGACCCTGCGATGTTGGAGAGACCTTGTCCGATAAACTCCTGATTGCTGTCGATGTGCTGTCCGCTTTTGGCGGCGATGGCGCGCGCAATGGATACCGCTTCGGTCAACGCCAGGATCATCACGGCGAACGCCACCGGCAGGGTTTTTTTCAGGGTATCGGGCGACAGATCGGGGTGCGACAACTGCGGCAGGCTGCCCGGCAGGTCGCCGACCATGGTAATGCCGGTGCGTGCAGCGCCGAATATCAGGTTAAGCAGAAACGCAAACGCGCTGCCCGCCAGCATGGCCGATATCATGTAGGGGAACTTGGGAAAGCGCCGGCGTGTGACCAGGGCAGCCAGTAACGTGGCTGCGCCCACCGCCGTGACGTACAGATTCATGCTCAACAGTGTGGCCGCGAAGGTGTGCAGGGTATCCAGAAACGACAGGCCGCGCGGGATATCCATGCCGAAGAAATTCTTCAACTGCGCGGCGAAAATCAGGCAGGCCGCGCCGGCGGTAAAACTGATGACCACCGTATGGGAAATAAAATTGACCAGCGCGCCCATGCGGGCAATACCCATCGCCAGTTGCATCACGCCTACGAGAAAGGCAACCGTGAGCGCGAGCTTGATGTAGTCGCCGCTCATGGGTTCGGCCAGCACACTCAAACTGGCGAACAGAAAAATCGAAATCACGTTGGTGGGGCCGGATACCAGATGCCAACTGGAGCCAAACAGCGCCGCGATCACGGCGGGCACCATGGCGGCGTAGAGGCCGTATTGGGGCGGCAAGCCCGCCAGGGTGGCGAAGGCGACCCCCTGCGGCAGCACGATCACTGCCCCCGTCAGCGCCGCTATGCCGTCCGCGCGCAGGGTGTCGCGGTTGACCATGGGCCACCAGCGCAGAAACGGAAAAATGCGCGGCAGCCAGTGATGCCCGATGGCTTTAAAGGATGGAGTCACTGTGGCGCAGCGTGCAGCATGTCAGCGTAAAATAAGGGTGAACCCAACACGGAATAAAAGATGAAATAAAACGCTAAGCGGACGCATTTTATTCATTATGGGCGATAGCGCCGGGCACGGCAACGGCAGCGGATTTTCGGTTATAATCGCGCCGCGAAGAAACACCAAAAAATCATGGATTTCAAGGGTGGGATCACGACAATGAAACGGTATGCGAGATTGGGGATAATGGCGGCGGCGTTGGCAGTGTGTGCAACGGGCACCGCTTGGGGACAAACGTCGGCACCGCCGGCTGGCGATGCCGTGCTCGGCGCCCAGAAGAATTCGATGTGTATCGGCTGCCACGGCATCGAGGGCTACAAGACCGCGTTTCCCGAGGTCTATAACGTGCCGCGCATCGGTGGTCAGAGCGCTGCGTACATTGTCAAGGCGCTGCAGGCGTACAAGTCGGGCGATCGCACGCATCCGAGCATGAAGGGCATTGCCGCCACGCTGTCCGACAAAGACATGGCCGATCTCGCGGCATATTACGCGGCGGGCTCCGCCAAGACCGTCAGTAAATAACCCGAACCCGTCAGAAGAGAAAAGCGATGAACAGAATTTCAGGATTGGCATGCATGGCGCTGTTGTTGATGAGCGTACCGGCCGCATCGGCGGTAGCGGGCAATTACGAGGCAGGCAAGGAAAAAGCCAAAACCTGTGCGGCGTGTCACGGCGCGGACGGCAATAGCCCGATTGCCGATAATCCCAAACTGGCGGGGCAACACTACGACTACATCGTAAAGTCCCTGCAAGGCTACAAGGCTGGCACGCGTAAAAACCCTATCATGAAGCCCATGGCGGATGCCCTGACGCAGCGCGATATGGAAAACCTCGCCGCCTATTTCTCGAAGCAGCAGGGGCTGGTGACTTCAAAGTAAGTTGAAGCAGTAAAGGGGTGAGGGAGCAAGCGCTGTCACCCTCTGCACCGCCCCTTCACGCCTTCACGTTTCGCCGGTCTTCTGGCGAAACTCACACAAATCCCGAATCAGGCACTCCCCGCACTTGGGCTTGCGCGCCACGCATATATAGCGTCCGTGCAGAATCAGCCAGTGGTGCGCGTGCAGTTTGAATTCAGCGGGTATAAATTTCAATAGTTTTTCTTCCACCGCCAGCGGCGTTTTGCCGGGCGCGATGCCGGTGCGGTTGCCGATGCGGAACAGGTGCGTGTCCACCGCAATGGTTGGCTCGCCGAACGCGATGTTGAGCACCACGTTGGCGGTTTTGCGGCCGACGCCGGGCAGCGCTTCCAGCGCCTCGCGTGTGCGCGGCACCTCCCCGCTGTGGTTTTCCAGCAATAACTGGCAAGTGGCGAGAATGTTCTTCGCCTTGGTGCGGTACAGCCCTATCGACTTGACGTAGCGTTCCAGCCCTTTTTGCCGCAGTTTGAGTAGGCTCGCCGGCGTATTCGCGCGTTGATAGAGTTGATCGGTCGCCAGATTGACGCTCTTGTCCGTGGCCTGCGCTGACAAAATCACCGCAATCAGCAGCTCAAATGGGGTATTGAAGTGCAGTTCGCCCTTCGGTTCCGGGTTGGCGGCGTGAAAGCGTTCAAATATGGCGCGGCGCGTGGCAGAGTTCACAGATGGGCCGATAAATCGTTGCGTGGAATGGCGACCCGCATTATACAATTTACCGTTGTAGAATCAGTGAATTAGAGAGGTGGCCCATGAACGTCATTGTTTGCGTGGTTCGATATTTGCGTGCGGCAGCAGCCGTTGCCGGTTTACTGTTCGCGACCCAGACTGCTGCACAACCAGTGACGATTGCCAAGGACGGCCCGCTGTATGCCGAACCGCGCTTTGGTGCGGCGGTAGCCGCGCAAGTCAAGGATGGAACCGCAGGCGAGGCGACCACAAAGCAAACACCATGGGTCAACGTCAAGACCGCCAACGGCGCAGGGTGGATATTGTCGGTGAACGTGCGCTATGCGCAGGGGGCAAGCGCATCACCGGCGCCGGCGCGTACCGCGAGCACACAAAGAGTCGGCGGTACCAGCACGCTCGGCATTCGTGGTTTTGATCCTGTTGATCTGGCCAAGGGTCAGACGGATCAGCAGCAACTGAAACAATTGAACGACTATGCCGCGTCGGCGGCCGACGCGGCATCCGCAGCACAAAGCACGGGCCTTAGTGCGGCCCGGCTTGAATACTTTTAGTGGGAGATGGCGATGAATAGGCTCTTGGTGATTTTGGTTGGGATGGGATTAGCGGGCACCGCATCGGCGCAACGTTTCGATCTCAACAGTATTTTCGGCGCGGGCAAGAGTGCGATAACCGCGGTCAGCGGCGTGGATGAAAAGGACGAAATTGAGATCGGGCGCGAACTCGCCGGCCGCACGCTGGGCGTGGCGCCGTTGGTGAATGACGCGAATCTGCAATCCTATGTGAATCGCGTGGGGCGCTGGATCGCGTCGCAAAGTGAGCGCGCCAATCTCACATGGCATTTTGGCGTGATTGATCATGCGTCGGTGAATGCGTTTGCCATGCCGGGCGGGTTTATCCTGATTACCCGCGGCCTCTACGATCTGCTGGATAACGAAGCGCAACTGGCGGGGGTGCTCGGTCACGAAATCGCGCATGTCGTTAAGCGTCATCACATTACCGTCATGCAGAAGCAGGCAGGTGTTGATGCGCTTGCGCAAATTGCCCAGGCGCGCACCGGCAGTGGCGGCCGTGGGCAACTGTTCAACAAGGTTCTGGGTGAAGGCGCCTCGGTGCTGGGGAGAAGTCTGGACAAAGGCGCCGAGTACGAAGCGGATGCCGCAGGCGTGGTGTTGGCGACACGCGCAGGCTACAGCCCGTATGGACTGGTTGAGGTATTGCACAAGCTGGCGGAGCGCGCGCCGCCGAGCGAGGGTACGGTAACGATGTATTCGACCCATCCGCAGCCGAGTGATCGGCTTAGTAATTTGAGCGATCTGCTTACGCCGCGTGCCGAGCAGTTGCCACAGGGGCTGGAGCCGAGAATCACGGCGGTTTCCGCCAGGGCAGGCGCTGCGAATCGCTCATCCGCGCCGGTTTCTGTTCCGGGGGCGCGGGCATTGAACAATGAAGGCGCCAGTCAGGCAGCGCCGGCACCCGCAGCGCCCGCGCAGGCGCCCGCAGCCAATCCAGTCGACATGATAAAAGGCCTCAAGGGACTGTTCGGTAGATAAGGACTGGTGAGTAGCGTCATCCGTCGCCAAGCGATATTTTATGTAAGTACTTGTTTTTATTGATTATTTTTTAATTCTTAAACGGGCGCGTGCCAGCGCCCGTTCCACCGCAGCGTGCTTTTTGCGGTCATCGGCACTGACTTCAACTGTGTTCTGATGCTGCGCAGGATTCGCGTGCAATGCCGTAATGTCCAGTTCCAATCCCACCCCCAACCTTTTGCCGCGCGCAACATAACGCGCCCGTGCATGCGCCGCGCGCGCCATGCGTTGTTCACGCGATGGGTGATCGGCAGGCGGCGCCACCGCAACCATCTGTATGCAATCCACCGGGCACGGCGAAATACACAACTCACAGCCGGTGCATTCGTTCGCAATCACCGTGTGCATTAATTTTGCCGCACCGGCGATCGCATCCACCGGACACGCCTGGATGCACAGCGTGCAGCCGATACACCACGCTTCGTCGATGACGGCAACAGCGGGTGCCCGGATAACGCCGCAGCTGGTGTCCAACGCAACCGCGGGTCGTCGCAATAGCGCTGCGAGGTCGGCAATGACGTCGCCGCCGCCGGGCGGGCAGCGGTTGATGTCCGCCGTGCCGTTGCTGATCGCCTCGGCGTAGGGGCGGCAGCCTGCGTAACCGCACTGCCGGCACTGCGTTTGCGGTAGCAGGGCGTCTATTTGTTCGGTGAGTGGGTCTAGCGCGGGTGGATGCGTCATGGCAGTGCGGCTTTCGCGTGCGCGCCGGTTAAACCTGGGGTTCAAGCGGGCGCCACTGACCTTCGATCAAGCCTTCGAGCGGCTGGAACTGAATTTTGTAAGCCATCTTGCGGCTGCGCGCGATCCAGTAACCGAGGTAGACATACGGGCGATCCAGTTTTTTGCACAACGCGATTTGCCAGAGTACATTGTAGGTGCCGAAACTCGCGCCCCGCACATCGGGATCGTAGAAGGTGTACACCGATGACAGGCCATCAGGCAATTGATCGATGATGCTGACCATGCGCAGTTCGCCGTTCTGGCGAAACTCTACCAGCCGAGAATCAACATTGCTTTGCAATAAAAAATGGCGGTACTGTTCGCGGCTGTCCTGATCCATGCCGCCGCCGCTGTGGCGGCTGGCCTGATAGCGCAGATACAGCGCGTAGTGCTCAGGTTGATATTTGAGTTCCAGCAAATGCGTGGAAAGGTCCGCATGCTTCGCGGCATAGCGGCGCTGCGTGCGGCCCGGCTGGAAATCCGCGGCCACGATGCGCGCCGGCACGCACGCCTGGCACTGATCGCAATGCGGCCGGTAGGTGAACGCGCCGCTGCGGCGAAACCCGGCGCGCACCAGTTCGCCATAGACAGCGGTATCGATCATATGACTGGGTGTCGCGACCTGTGAGCGCGCCAGCCGCTCCGGCAGATAACTGCACGGGTACGGCGCAGTCGAGCAAAACTGCAAAACCGACAGCGGGAACTCAGTTAAATAAGTCATCGTCAAATTGCCAGGAATGCGGCGGCTCACAGTTTACCAAGACTTTGAGGTGGCGTATGAAATCGTCGCGCGCCATCTCGCGCGCACCGAGCGACGCCAGATGCGCCGTGTTCATCTGGCAATCGATCAAGCCGAATTCCCATCGATGCAGTTGGCGCGCGAGATGCGCCAGTGCGATTTTTGAGGCGTCCGTGGCGCGCGTGAACATCGATTCGCCGTAAAACATGCGCCCCAGCGCCACGCCGTAGAGCCCGCCCGCCAGTTCGCCGTTGATCCAGGTTTCTACTGAGTGCGCGAGGCCGCGCCGATGTAAATCCGTATAGGCCGCAATCATGCCGTCGGTGATCCAGGTGCCGTTCTCGCTATCGCGCGGTGCGGCGCAGGCGCGCATCACCGTGTCAAACGCCGTGTCGATGCGAATTTCAAAATCGCCTTTGCCCGCTTTGCCCGCTTTACGCAGGCGCTTGCTGAGCGAGCGCGAGATTTTCAGTTCAGAGGGAATCAACACCATGCGCGGATCAGGGCTCCACCACAGCAGCGGTTGATCGGCGCTGAACCACGGGAAAATGCCCTGCCGGTAAGCCTCGATCAGTCGCTCGGCGCAGAGTTCGCCGCCGGCCGCAAGCAAGCCATTAGGCTGCGCGAGCGCGCGCGACAGCGGCGG
>JAYVQD010000044.1:0-11924 GCA_043777275.1 Nitrosomonadales bacterium | reverse complement strand
ATGCCGAATCCGAAAGTCGGCACGGTGACGCAAGATGTCGCCGGTGCCGTGAAAAACGCCAAAGCGGGTCAAGTGCAATACCGCACCGACAAAGCCGGTATCGTGCAATGCACGATAGGCCGTGCGTCGTTTACGGTCGAAGCGCTGGAAGAAAACATCAAGGCGTTAGTCGAGGCGATCAACAAATCGCGTCCGGCCACCGCCAAGGGTATCTTCCTGAAAAAGATTTCCGTGTCGAGCACCATGGGTGCCGGCGTTCGCGTCGATCAGTCGAGCTTCACGCAGCAACAAGCGTAAAAGAATCAAGCCGTCGCGCGCAGCGGTTGTTCGTAAATTTCGCGCGACGCAGTAACTTTGGGCCGCCGGCAGAGGATCGCCGGTGGGGTGTCAAAGACCGTAGGAACCTTGCATGCAGAAGGTTTAATTTTTGGAACAGGGTTGCGGAACGTGCTGGCCCGCGACCCGACGCCGAAATCCTACGCAGACGGTGTGCCCGAAACAGGTCAAACATTCATGTCTGACTTCTGGATCAAAGGTCGCCGTGGGTGGCGGTGGATTTTTTCATCGCCGGTATGAGAACGAAAGCGAAAGGAGGTAGACCTTGAGTTCGAATCTGGAGCAGAAACAGGCAACCGTAGCCGAGATCGGCGCCCAAGTGGCGAAGGCCCAGGCTATTGTGCTTGCCGAGTATCGCAGTCTGCCAGTCGGAGACATGACCGCATTGCGCAAGAAAGCGCGCGAGTCGGGCGTGTATTTCCGCGTGTTGAAAAACACGTTGGCTCGTCGTGCGGTCGCTGATACGCCGTTTAAGGAACTCGCTGACAAAATGAGCGGGCCCCTTGCCTACGGTATTTCGGCTGATCCGGTGGCGGTGGCGAAAGTGTTGCATGACTACGCCAAAACCAACGACAAGCTCGTCATTACAGCCGGCGCTATGCCGAGTGTGATGATGACGCCGAAGCAAGTCGCAGCGCTGGCATCCTTGCCCAGTCGCGAGGAATTGCTGGCGAAACTCGTTGGCACCATGCAGGCGCCGGTAGTCAAGTTTGTGCGGACACTGAACGAAGTGCCGGGGAAATTTGTGCGCGCGCTGGCCGCAGTAAACGATCAGAAAGCCAAGCAGGCTGCTTAAGTTTGTTTAAGGGTTTATTTAAAAGTTGTTTTAAAACAAATACTTATACTACAGTAATTTCAGGAGAACGACATGAGCGCAGTAATCGACGAAGTCATTGAAAAAGTTTCCGGCATGACCGTGTTGGAATTGTCCGAGTGCATCAAGCGTATGGAAGAGAAGTTTGGCGTGTCCGCCGCTGCCGCTGTTGCTGTAGCGGGCCCCGCTGCGGCTGGCCCTGCGGCTGCTGCCGAAGAAAAGACCGAATTCTCGGTGCTGCTGCAATCTGCAGGCGAGAAGAAAGTTGAAGTAATTAAGGTGGTACGTGCGGCGACGGGCCTGGGCTTGAAAGAAGCCAAAGACCTGGTGGATGGCGCACCGAAACCCGTGAAAGAAGGTATACCGAAGGCAGATGCCGAGAAAATCCTCAAGGATTTGTTGGCTGCCGGCGCGAAAGCCGAACTGAAGTAATTCAGTGCGTTGAGCCGGCTGGCGGGCAACTGCTGACCGGCTCACGTCGCTGACGTTATTGTTTGCGCCGTTGTTTTTTTAGTCAGTTTTTTAGCTCGTTAACTCTCTCTCCCTCTCTCCCGGAGTCACCATGGCCTACTCCTTTACCGAGAAAAAACGTATCCGCAAGAGCTTCGCGAAGCGCGACAACGTGCTTCCGGTGCCCTACTTGCTCGCGACGCAGATTGCTTCCTTTGCCGCGTTTTTGCAGGAGCACACGGCGCCCGAAGCCCGCAAGACCGAAGGGCTGCAAGCGGCGTTCAAATCGATCTATCCGATCGAGAGTCACTCGAAGAACGCGCGTCTCGAATACGTCAGTTACGTACTCGGGGAGCCGCCGTTCGACGTAAAGGAATGTCAGCAGCGCGGCCTGACCTATGCCGCGCCGTTGCGCGCGAAGGTGCGCCTGATCATCATGGACAAAGAGGCGGCCAAGCCCACGCCCAAGGAAGTGAAAGAGCAGGAAGTGTACATGGGTGAAATTCCGCTGATGACGACCACCGGTTCGTTCGTGATCAACGGCACCGAGCGTGTGATCGTGTCGCAGTTGCACCGTTCACCCGGCGTGTTTTTTGAGCACGACCGCGGCAAGACGCACTCATCGGGCAAGCTGCTGTTTTCGGCACGGGTGATACCGTACCGCGGTTCGTGGCTCGACTTCGAGTATGACCCGAAAGACTATCTGTACTTCCGTGTCGATCGCCGCCGCAAGATGCCGGTCACGATCCTGCTGAAGGCGCTCGGCTATAACATCGAGCAGATACTCAAGGAATTTTTCGTGTTCGACACCTTCCATCTGTCCAAAGATGGCGTCGAATTCGACCTGGTGCCGGAGCGCATGCGTGGTGAAACCGCGCGCTTTGATATTGCCGCCAAAGGGGGCAAGGTTATCGTCGCCAAGGACAAGCGTATTACCGTGCGCCTGGTACGCGAGATGGAACAGGCGGGCTTGAAGCGTATTGTCGTGCCGGAAGATTTTTTCATCGGCCGTGCGCTGGCGGTCAACGTGATCGATACCGAAACGGGCGAAGTCATTGCCAATGCCAATGACGAGGTGACCGAAGAAGTTTTGGCCAAGTTACGTGAGGCCAACGTGGCAAGTGTGCAGACCATCTACACCAACGATCTCGACCAGGGTCCGTATATCTCGCAAACCCTGCGTATCGATGAATCCACGGATCAAGTCGCCGCGCAGGTGGCCATTTATCGCATGATGCGTCCCGGCGAACCGCCTACGGAAGAAGCAGTTAAGTCGTTGTTTAACGGACTGTTTTTCGCTGAAGAACGCTACGACTTGTCGGCAGTGGGCCGGATGAAATTCAACCGCCGTATGGGGCGTGCCGAGTTGACGGGTGCGACGACGTTGTCGCCGGAAGACATCGTTGCTTCGATCAGAATTTTGGTCGAGCTGCGCAACGGCAAGGGCGAAATCGACGACATCGACCATCTCGGCAATCGCCGTGTGCGTTCGGTGGGCGAGCTGGCCGAAAACCAGTTCCGCGCCGGACTGGTGCGCGTGGAGCGCGCGGTGAAAGAGCGTCTGTCGCAGGCGGAATCGGACAATCTGATGCCGCACGATTTGATCAATGCCAAGCCGGTGTCGGCGGCGATACGCGAATTTTTCGGCTCCAGCCAGTTGTCGCAGTTTATGGATCAGACCAATCCGCTGTCGGAGATTACGCATAAACGCCGCGTCTCCGCTCTGGGACCGGGCGGTCTCACGCGCGAGCGCGCGGGCTTCGAGGTGCGCGACGTGCATCCGACCCATTACGGTCGCGTATGTCCGATTGAAACGCCGGAAGGCCCGAACATCGGCCTCATCAACTCGCTTGCGATTTACGCGCGCACCAACGACTACGGCTTTCTTGAGACACCGTACCGCAAAGTGGCTGATGGCAAGGTGACCAATCAGATCGACTATCTGTCGGCGATTGAAGAAGGCAAGTTCATGATCGCGCAGGCGAATGCCGAGCTCGATAAGGATGGCCGCTTTACCGACGAGCTGGTGTCTTCGCGTAATCACAATGAATTTACGCTGGCGACGCCGGATCGCATCGAATACATGGATGTGGCGCCGGCGCAGGCTGTCTCGGTGGCCGCATCGCTGATTCCTTTCCTGGAACACGACGACGCGAACCGCGCGTTGATGGGCTCGAACATGCAACGCCAGGCAGTGCCTTGCCTGCGCGCTGAAAAACCGCTGGTCGGTACTGGTCTCGAGCGCACGGTGGCGGTCGATTCCGGCACGGCGGTGCAGGCGCGTCGTGGCGGTGCTGTGGATTACGTCGATGCCAGCCGTATCGTGGTGCGCGTGAACGACGACGAAACCTCGGCAGGCGAGGTCGGCGTGGACATCTACAATCTGGTCAAGTATCAGCGTTCCAACCAGAACACCAACATCAATCAGCGTCCGCTGGTGAAGGTGGGTGACAAGATCGCCAAGGGTGATGTGGTGGCTGACGGCGCTTCGACCGACAAGGGCGAGCTAGCGTTGGGGCAGAACATGCTGGTCGCTTTCATGCCCTGGAACGGCTACAACTTTGAAGACTCGATCCTCATCTCCGAGCGCGTGGTGGCGGATGACCGCTTTACCTCGATCCATATCGAAGAATTGTCGGTGGTGGCGCGCGATACCAAGCTGGGGCCGGAAGAAATTACGCGTGACATATCGAATCTGTCCGAAGGTCAACTCGGCAGCCTGGATGAGTCGGGCATTATTTACATCGGCGCTGAAGTCGAAGCGGGTGATGTGCTGGTGGGCAAAGTAACGCCCAAAGGCGAAACGCAATTAACGCCGGAAGAAAAACTCCTGCGCGCGATTTTCGGCGAGAAAGCCTCTGACGTGAAAGACACCAGCCTGCGGGTGTCGTCCGGCATGGCGGGTACCGTTATTGACGTGCAAGTGTTCACGCGTGAAGGCATAGAGCGGGACAAGCGCGCGCAGCAGATCATCGACGACGAGCTGAAGCGTTACAAGCAGGACTTGGCCGACCAGTTCCGTATTGTTGAAAACGACGCGTTCGAGCGTCTCGAACGGTTGTTGACCGGCAAAACCGCTAATGGCGGCCCGAAAAAGCTGGCCAAAGGCTCCAAGGTTACCAAAGCGTATTTGCAGGACGTCGATCGGCATCACTGGTTCGACGTGCGCCTGACCAACGAAGACGCGGCGCAGCAGGTCGAGCAACTGCAAGAGAGCATCAAGCAGACCACGGTGCTGTTCGACAAGGCGTTTGAAGATAAAAAGAAAAAGCTCACCAGCGGCGATGAATTGCCACCGGGCGTGCAGAAGATGGTCAAGGTGTATCTGGCGGTGAAGCGTCGCCTGCAGCCGGGCGACAAGATGGCGGGCCGTCACGGCAACAAGGGCGTGGTGTCCAAGATCACGCCGGTGGAAGACATGCCGTACATGGCAGACGGCACCACGGTGGATATCGTGTTGAACCCGCTGGGCGTTCCGTCACGCATGAACGTCGGACAGATCCTCGAAACCCATTTGGGCTGGGCTGCCAAAGGTTTGGGTATCCGCATCGGCGAAATGCTGCGCAAGCAGGCGGCCGTGGCGGACATTCGCGCCTTGTTGGACAAGATTTATAACACCAGCGGCAAAGCAGCAGACCTCAATAGCCTTACCGACGACGAGGTAACGGAACTCGCGACTAACCTGCGCGCGGGTGTGCCGTTCGCGACGCCGGTATTTGACGGCGCGACAGAAGCCGAGATTCGTCAGATGCTGGATCTCGCGTATCCGAGCGATGACTTAAGCGCCAAGCGTATCGGCTTTACGCCGGCCAAAACGCAGGTGACGCTGCATGACGGGCGTTCCGGCGAAGCCTTTGAGCGCCCGGTGACCGTGGGTTACATGCACATGCTGAAGCTGCATCACTTGGTCGATGACAAGATGCATGCACGTTCCACCGGCCCGTACAGCCTGGTGACGCAGCAGCCGCTGGGCGGCAAGGCGCAGTTCGGCGGCCAGCGTTTCGGCGAGATGGAAGTATGGGCGCTCGAGGCCTACGGTGCGGCGTACGTGCTGCAGGAGATGCTCACCGTCAAGTCGGACGACACCGAAGGCCGGCGCAAGGTCTACGAGTCCATCGTCAAGGGCGAGCACAAGATCGAAGCGGGCATGCCCGAATCGTTCAATGTGCTGGTGAAGGAAATCCGCTCGCTGGCGATTGATATCGACTTGGATCACAAGCGCTATTGAGTTTGCGTTGAGTGGTCAGTAAGAATTTAGGTAAGTATTTGTTTTTGCAGGATAATCTGAACTCGACAGGAGTCACGGATGAAAGCTTTACTGGATTTGTTCAAACAGGTCACGCAGGAAGAAGAGTTCGACGCGATCAAGATTGGCCTCGCGTCGCCGGAGAAAATCCGTTCGTGGTCGTATGGCGAAGTTAAAAAGCCGGAGACCATCAACTATCGTACCTTTAAGCCGGAACGCGACGGCCTGTTCTGCGCCAAGATATTCGGCCCGGTCAAGGATTACGAGTGCCTGTGCGGCAAATACAAACGCCTGAAACATCGCGGCGTCATCTGCGAAAAGTGCGGCGTGGAAGTCACGCTGTCCAAAGTGCGCCGCGAGCGCATGGGCCACATTGAACTGGCGAGTCCGGTCGCGCACATCTGGTTTCTGAAATCGCTGCCGTCGCGTCTGGGCATGGTGCTCGACATGACGCTGCGCGATATCGAACGCGTGCTGTATTTCGAAGCCTACGTCGTGACCGATCCTGGTATGACGCCGTTGAAGCGCTGCCAGTTGCTGACCGAAGACGATTATCTTGCCAAGGTGGAAGAATTCGGTGACGATTTTTCTGCGTGCATGGGCGCCGAGGGCGTGCGCGAATTGCTGCGCAGCCTTGAACTCAAGCGCGAAATCGAAACGCTGCGCACCGATCTGGCCGCAACCAGTTCTGAAACCAAGATCAAGAAAATCGCCAAGCGCCTGAAGGTGCTCGACGGTTTCAACAAGTCCGGCATCAAGCCCGATTGGATGGTGATGGAGGTGCTGCCGGTGCTGCCGCCGGAACTGCGCCCGCTGGTGCCGCTGGATGGCGGTCGCTTCGCGACGTCGGACTTGAATGACCTGTATCGCCGTGTGATCAACCGCAATAACCGCTTGAAGCGTCTGCTCGAACTCAAAGCGCCGGAAATCATCGTGCGCAACGAAAAGCGCATGCTGCAGGAAGCGGTGGATTCGCTGCTCGACAATGGCCGTCGCGGCAAGGCGATGACCGGCGCCAACAAGCGCCCGCTGAAATCGCTGGCCGACATGATCAAAGGCAAAGGCGGTCGTTTCCGCCAGAACCTGCTGGGCAAACGTGTGGACTACTCCGGTCGTTCGGTGATCGTGGTGGGTCCGCAGTTGAAGCTGCATCAGTGCGGATTGCCGAAGAAAATGGCACTCGAATTGTTCAAGCCGTTTATTTTCAATCGTCTCGAGGTCATGGGACTGGCGACCACCATCAAGGCCGCCAAGCGCATGGTCGAGTCCGAAGAGCCGATTGTTTGGGACATTCTCGAAGAGGTGATCCGCGAGCATCCGGTGATGTTGAACCGTGCGCCGACCTTGCACCGCTTGGGTATTCAAGCGTTCGAGCCGGTGTTGATTGAAGGCAAGGCAATCCAGCTGCATCCGCTGGTATGCGCCGCGTTCAACGCTGACTTTGACGGTGACCAGATGGCGGTACACGTGCCGTTGTCGCTGGAAGCGCAGATGGAAGCGCGCACGCTGATGATGTCGACCAACAACATTCTCTCGCCCGCCAACGGCGAGCCGATTATCGTGCCGTCGCAGGATATCGTGCTGGGCTTGTACTACACCACACGCCAGAAAATTGGCGCACGCGGCGAAGGCTCGATGTTCGTCAACGTCGCCGAAGCGCTGCGCGCCTACCAGACCGGACACGCTGAAATCAGCGCCATGGTGAAAGTGCGTATCAAGGAATATTCGCTCGACGAGCACGGCGAAAAAATCGAGAAGATCACGCGCTACGACACTACGATTGGCCGCGCGATGCTGTCGGAAATTCTGCCGACCGGTCTGCCGTTTGAGTTCATCAATAAGTCTTTGAAAAAGAAGGAAATTTCAAAACTTATTAACGCGAGCTTCCGCCGTTGCGGCTTGCGCGAGACCGTCATTTTTGCCGACAAGCTGATGTACAACGGCTTTACCATGGCGACGCGTGCCGGCCTGTCGATTGCGGTGAACGATATGCTGGTGCCGCCGGAAAAAGACAAAATCATTGGCGAGGCCGAAAAAGAAGTTCAGGAAATTGAAAAGCAGTACACCTCGGGTTTAGTGACGCAGGGCGAGCGTTACAACAAGGTAGTGGATATCTGGGGCCGTGCCGGCGATCAAGTAGCCAAGGCCATGATGGAGCAGCTTTCTGTCGAGCCGGTGATGGATTGGAATGCGCGCAAGAAAGAGTGGACGCAGCGTAAGGACGACAAGGGCAAGGTGGTGATGCAGGAGTCCTTGAACTCGATTTACATGATGGCCGACTCCGGTGCGCGCGGTTCAGCCGCTCAGATTCGTCAGCTCGCAGGTATGCGCGGACTGATGGCGAAGCCGGACGGCTCGATTATCGAGACGCCGATCACGGCGAATTTCCGTGAAGGCTTGAACGTGTTGCAGTACTTCATTTCGACGCACGGTGCGCGTAAAGGCCTGGCCGATACTGCGTTGAAGACAGCGAACTCGGGCTACCTTACCCGCCGGCTGGTCGACGTGACGCAGGATCTGGTCGTTACCGTGGATGATTGCGGCACGGAGCTTGGCGTGGTGATGAAGGCGTTGGTCGAAGGTGGTGAAGTGGTTGAATCGTTGCGTGAGCGTATTTTGGGTCGCGTTGCCGCAGCCGATGTTATCAATCCGGAATCCAGTGCAACGGTGTATGAAGCGGGCACCTTGCTCGATGAAGACGCGGTGGATGCGATTGAAGCGCTGGGTATCGATGAAGTCAAGGTGCGCACGCCATTGACCTGCGAGACGCGCCACGGTTTGTGCGTGAAGTGCTACGGCCGTGACCTCGGTCGCGGCTCGGTGGTGAACGTGGGCGAGGCGGTTGGTGTTATCGCAGCGCAATCCATTGGTGAGCCGGGCACGCAGTTGACGATGCGTACGTTCCACATCGGCGGCGCTGCATCACGGCAGGCGGTGGTGAGCCAGATCGACAGCAAATCCGCGGGCGTGTTGCGTTACGCCGCAGGCATACGCTATGTCACGAACTCACGTAACGAGCTGGTGGTCATTTCGCGCAATGGCGAAGTGGTCATTCATGATGATAACAACCGCGAGCGCGAACGTCACAAAGTGCCGTACGGCGCGATTCTGCTGGTGCGTGACGGCGAGACACTCAAGGCCGGCCGCGTGCTTGCAACGTGGGATCCGCATACGCGCCCGATCATTACCGAATATGCGGGCCGTGTTCGCTTCGAGAACGTCGAAGAAGGTGCAACCGTCGCACGTCAGGTGGATGAGGTCACAGGACTTTCCACGCTGGTCGTGGTCGATCCCAAGCGCAAGAGCGGCACGCAATCCAAGGGACTGCGCCCGCAGGTCAAGTTGCTGGATGAAGTGGGCAACGAGATTAAAATCGCAGGGTCCGAAATCTCCGTGGCGATCACGTTCCAGATTGGCTCCATCATTACCGTGCGTTCCGGCCAGGAGGTTGGTGTGGGCGAAGTGCTGGCGCGTATTCCGCAAGAGACCTCGAAAACACGCGATATCACCGGCGGTTTGCCGCGCGTGGCGGAGTTGTTTGAGGCGCGTTCACCGAAGGACGCAGGCTTGTTGGCGGAAGTGACCGGCACGGTATCGTTCGGTAAAGATACCAAGGGCAAGCAGCGCCTGGTCATCACCGATCTGGAAGGCCTGGCGCACGAGTTTCTGATCGCCAAGGACAAGCACGTGATGGCGCATGACGGACAGGTGGTAAACCGGGGCGAGGTTATCGTCGACGGCCCGGCGGATCCGCATGACATACTGCGTTTGCTCGGCGTGGAAGCGCTGGCGCGTTACATCTGTAACGAGGTGCAGGACGTGTATCGTTTGCAGGGTGTGAAGATCAATGACAAGCACATTGAAGTCATCGTGCGGCAGATGTTGCGCCGCGTTATGATCGTCGATCAGGCGGATACGCGTTTCATCACCGGCGAGCAGGTCGAGCGCGCGGAAGTGCTGGAAGAAAACGAGAAGTGCGAACGCGAAGGCAAGCTGCCGGCGCAGTACGATTACATGCTGCTGGGCATCACCAAGGCGTCGTTGTCGACGGATTCGTTCATATCCGCGGCGTCGTTCCAGGAGACCACGCGCGTGCTGACCGAGGCCGCGATCATGGGCAAACGTGACGAGTTGCGCGGTTTGAAGGAAAACGTCATCGTCGGACGTTTGATCCCTGCCGGCACCGGGCTCGCTTACCACAAAGTGCGCCGCGCTCAGGCGGCAGCAGCGGAGTTGGCGGCGGCCCAAGCGCTGGTAGCGGTCAACACACCGGCAGCAGAGGCAGAAGATCAGGAGCAAGTTGCTTGACATGGGGTAGTTATCCCCATAAAATCGATAGTCTTTATAGGTCGCGGACGGCTCCAAGGTGGGGCGCAGCGCGCAGCAGTAATTCAAAGCAGGGACGGTGCTGGATCCAGCAGGCACCGTCCCCGCTTTTTTGGAATCGCCAAACACCAGTTTATGCCGGTTCTACATAGGGTAATCCGGGCATTTTTGTGTGCGGGTGATTGTAAAAAATTACATTGGAATCAATAAGTTATGCCAACAATTAACCAACTGGTTCGTAAGGGGCGTCAGGCGCCGGTTACCAAGAGCAAGGTGCCTGCGCTGGGGCTCTCTCCCCAACGGCGCGGCGTTTGCACTCGCGTATACACCACGACCCCGAAAAAGCCGAACTCCGCGCTACGTAAAGTGGCTAAAGTGCGCCTCACCAATGGTTTCGAGGTTATCGGCTACATCGGCGGCGAAGGGCACAACCTGCAAGAGCACTCGGTGGTGCTGATTCGCGGTGGTCGTGTAAAAGACTTGCCGGGTGTGCGCTACCACGTGGTGCGCGGCAGTCTCGATACCGCTGGCGTTAAAGACCGTAAGCAAAGTCGCTCCAAGTACGGCGCGAAGAAGCCCAAAGCCGCATAACTTGGTTGGTTTAGTGCTGGTTTAGCGAAACAGAACAGATAGAGTGAGGACAGTAAAACATGTCACGTCGTAGAGAGATTCCCAAGCGCGAAGTGTTGCCCGACCCCAAGTACGGGAGCCAGGATGTTGCCAAGTTCATGAACGTGGTGATGTACGGCGGCAAGAAGTCGGTCGCTGAGCGCATCATCTACGGCGCGCTGGAGCAAATCCAGAAAAAGGCCAATAAAGACCCGCTGGAAGTGTTTAACCTGGCGATGTCCAATGTAAAGCCGGTGGTTGAGGTGAAAAGCCGCCGCGTGGGCGGTGCGAACTACCAAGTGCCGGTGGAAGTGCGTCCCATGCGTCGCATGGCTTTGGCGATGCGCTGGATTCGCGATGCGGCCCGGGGCCGCAGCGAAAAATCCATGCAGGGCCGGCTGGCGACTGAGTTGACTGAGGCTGCTGAAGGCCGTGGCGGCGCAATGAAAAAGCGTGAAGAAGTGCACCGCATGGCAGAGGCCAATAAAGCATTCTCGCACTACCGTTTCTAATTATTCAATAAAAACAAATACTTACTGAAATTACTCTCGTGGCACGCAAGACTCCTATTGAACGGTATCGCAACATCGGCATCTCGGCACACATCGACGCCGGTAAGACCACGACCACCGAGCGCATCCTGTTCTACACTGGCGTCAACCACAAGATTGGCGAAGTGCATGATGGCGCAGCCACCATGGACTGGATGGAGCAGGAGCAGGAACGCGGCATCACGATTACCTCGGCGGCTACGACGTGTTTTTGGAAGGGCATGGATTTGTCCATGCCGGAGCATCGTGTCAACATCATCGATACACCGGGGCACGTGGACTTTACCATTGAGGTGGAGCGTTCCATGCGCGTGCTCGACGGGGCATGCATGGTGTATTGCGCGGTAGGCGGTGTGCAGCCGCAATCCGAAACCGTGTGGCGTCAGGCCAACAAGTACAAGGTCCCGCGTTTGGCGTTCGTGAATAAGATGGATCGCACCGGCGCGAATTTTTTCCGCGTGCATGAGCAGATGCGTCTGCGGTTGAAGGCGAATCCGATTCCGATCCAGATTCCTATTGGCGCGGAAGAGAATTTCATTGGCGTGATTGATCTCGTCAAGATGAAGGCGGTGGTGTGGGACGAGGCGGGCCA